>CAZCKE010000005.1:3118-24797 GCA_964499005.1 uncultured Tepidisphaeraceae bacterium | reverse complement strand
GGTCCTGACGTCCGACGTCAAGGGCCGCGACCTCGCCGCCGAGTCGATGTTCGAGTACGGCAGCCGGGTCGGCTTCTGGCGCATCCTGCGGCTTCTGCAGGAGCGCGCGCTGCCCATGACGGTGTTCGGCTGCGCGCTGGCGCTGGAGCGCCACCCGCCGGCCGCCGCGGCGATCCGCGCGGCCGGCTTCGACCTGTGCTGCCACGGCTGGCGCTGGGTCAAGCACTACGAGCTTGACGAGGCCGAGGAGCGCGCGCACATCGGGCGCGCCGTTGCGCGGCTGCAGCGCGACCTGGGCGAGCGCCCGCTCGGCTGGTACTGCCGCTACGGGCCGAGCGTCAACACCCGCCGCCTCCTGGTCGAGGAAGGCGGCTTCCTCTACGACAGCGACACCTACAACGACGAGCTGCCCTATTGGGTGCGCGTCGGCGAGCGGCCGCATCTCGTGGTGCCCTACGGCCTGATGAACCACGACGTGAAATAACTGCCACACGCCATTGTCCCGGCCGAACAGTTTCTCCCGCCTCTCCCGCACCCTCTCCACCCACTTTTCCCTCCCCTCAACCGTCCAGCGTAGGAAGTCGCGGGAGTGCATGATCGCGGGATATGCGCGGCGGCACTGAATGGTGATGCAGGTAGCGCACGGCTGAAGTGGGTTAGAGAAGTTTTTGAAGGGGTTTAAAGCGGAGAAGAATGCGACGGCGCAGAGCGAGATGCCCCGGCACAAATTCGTGGCCGTATTGGGCGAGGCGCACGAACATCTTGACCATGTTGCGCCAGTCGGCGACATCCACAAATTCGGGGGCGATTTTTTTCTTTTGGGTGTCCATGTTGTGGTAGTTGCCCAGGGCGACGCAGAGGGAGGAGGCGGTGTAGCCGAAGACGTCGTAGACGGTGGCTTCGCAGGTTCCGCCGGGCATGAGGGCGCGCTGATAGAGGAATTTTTTGTCACGTTTTTTGAGTTCGTCGGCTTGCTGGCCCAGGAAATAGGTGAGGGGGGAGTTGAAGATGCTGGTGCGGTCGCCGACGCGGAGGATGACGCCAGCGCCCTGGGGGGCGAAGGGTTGCTGGCTGGAGCATTCGATCGCGATGACGCGGTCGGATTTTCGCAGCAAGGTGCGATGTTGGCTGACGGCGATGGCGCCGATGAAGCCGACTTCCTCGGCGCGGGTGAGCAGGACGGCGATGGGTGAGCGCGGGGGTTTGCGGTGGAGCTGATCGAACATCGCGAGGCAGGCGGCGGCGCCGGCGAGGTCGTCGCAGACGCGCGAGAGAAATTTGCCGGATTGAAAGCGGCCAGGGCCTTGGTCGAACATGCCGAGCGTGCAGGGAGGGACGAGAGAATCGACGCGGACAGTGAGATGGTGTTCGCTGCGTTTGGGGTCACCGGGTTTGGCGGTGAGGATGACGCCGGGGATTTCGCGATCGGCGTCGAAGAAGCGGATTTTGGCGCCGCGGAAGAATTCGGTTTTGACGCCGCCTCGGAATGTGGCGTGGAGAGTCCGGCCGCGCGTTTCGCTGGCGATCAGGCCGGGGTGATCCATGTGGGCGGTGAAGACCCAGCGCGGGGATCGGGAGCGGGATTTCAATTCAATCAGAAGGTTGCCAAAGCGGTCGGCGCGGAGAGAGAGATTTTTGCGATGGGAGACGAAGTTCGCGACGAAATCGACGACTCGGGACTCGCAGAATGGAGCCGTGGGGACGGAGCAGAGATCGCGCAATATACGGGAAGCGCCGGTTGTCGAAGCAGTCATGCTAAGGGTTTACCACTGCGCTGGGGGGATGATCCAGTAGCCCCTGAATGATCTTGCCCACATCGGCCCGAAGGGTAGGGGAGTAGCCGATGTGAAAAGCGCGCACGATCCCCTGCTGGTCGATGACGATGAGGGTGGGGAAACCCTGGACGCCGAATTTTTCGGGCATGTCGGTGGCTTTGAGGGTGGGGTAATTGAGCTTTTGCGCGTCGATGACGGTCTTGGCGTCGCTGGGGTCCCGGTCGTTGTTCATCCCCAGGACGATGACGGGCTTGTCCTTGAAATCATCGGCGATCTGCTTGATTTGCGGCATGGCGTACATGCACCAGCCGCAGCCGCGATACCAGAAATCGAGGACGACGACTTTGCCGTGATAATCGGCCAGCTTTTGGGGTTTGCCGTCGTAATCGACGGTGTCAAAGCTGAAGGCGGGTTTATCGATCACGGTTAAAATCTTCTGGGCGGTTTGCTGCTCATAATCTGTTTCGGAATCGTGGTTGCTGATCATCTTCTGGAGCTGATCCCTGACCTGCGGCCGAGTGATTTTGGGCATTGCGTCGTTGAGGATCGCGGCGGCCTGAGTGAGGATTTGCCGGGCGTCGGCGGGGGACTGCTCGATCAACTGGAGCTTTGCCTGATAAGCATCGCGCGCCTGAAACAGTATTTCGTATTGCGAGGCGATTTGGCGGACTTCATCGGGGTTGACCATTTCGTCGGACCAGAGCTTGAGTTTGTCATTTCCGGTGCCGTTGAAACCGTAAGTCTGGCGGCTGATCCCATCCGCGCTGACCAGAATCCCTTTGGCCGGATCAAAATGGCAAGTCTGAACTTTGGACTCGCCGTAGAGGGTTTTCATCAATCCGCCGACCTCTCGTGAGAAGGTGAATTGGCCGGTTTCAGAGGGCTTGGCTGAGAATGAGTTAGTGACCAGATGGACGGGATCATCGGTTGTCCAGCCTTGGCTCATTTCCTGATCGCCCGAGGGGAGTTGAGGAAATACGACCGAAGGGTCCGGGCGCATTTGCGCCGGTGTTTTGGGGGAAAGGTGGCCGTCGGGATAGAGGTCGACATATCCCACCTCAATGCGCTGGGGCTGTCTGTTGGAGTTGCCGTTGTTGACCATCGAAAGCTCATCGGTCAATTGAAGGAGGATGTGGCTGGAGCCATCGGGGTTTTCGGCGACGACCAGCGCTTGCCAGGTTGAAGTATCGGATTCATTCAGTGATGCGGACTTAAATGTGGAGGAGCCGGTATAGGTGAGCTTACGGCCCAGTGGCAGGGAATAACGGGGCGGCTTTGGGGCATCCGCGGCAGAAGCAAGTCGACAGCCGAGGAATAGCCCGAGCATCGCGGCGAGAACCAAGGCGATATCAATGGAATTACGGCGGCGTGACTGGGGGCGCATGGTTCCTCCGTCGGCAGGTGGATTCGAACCAATGACGGAGGGGATTATACCAAATTGCAGGCAAATGCAGTTTGTTTGCCAAAGACTGGCGCAGGGGCCTAAGCGCGTTCTGTGATTAATCGTGCGGTGAGCGGGAATTACTGGAATGGGTCGCTGGCGGAGCTGAGGTTCTCGAATCGCGTGGTTTTATTGAGGAACGTCAGCTTGATGGTGCCCGTGGGGCCGTTTCGCTGCTTGGCGATGATCACCTCGGCGACGTTGTCGGGGACAAAATCGGGGTCGGACATTTTGTAATAGTCCTCGCGGTGCAGGAGCATGACGACATCCGCGTCCTGCTCGATACTGCCCGATTCGCGGAGATCGCTCATGCGCGGGCGGTGGCCGTCGCGACCCTCAGTGGCGCGGTTGAGCTGGGAGAGGCAGATCACGGGAATATTCAACTCGCGGGCGACGCTTTTGACGGCGCGGGAGATTTCGGTGATCTGCTGCTGGCGGTTTTCGGGGCCGGGATTATCCATCAACTGCATGTAATCGATCATGATGCACTTGACGTCGTGGCGGAGCTTGAGGCGACGGGCCTTGGCGCGCAATTCCAATGGCGTGAGGCCGGGGGAGTCGTCGACCCAGATGGGGGCCTTGGCCAATTCGCCGACGACGGTGGCGAGCTTGGTGTACTCCTGGCTGTTGAGCATTCCCTTGCGGAGCTTGTGAGCGTCGATCTGGCCGCGCGAGCAGAGCATGCGCTGGGCGAGCTGCTGCTTGCTCATTTCCAACGAGAAGATCGCGCAGGGGAGCCGCTGGTCGGCGGCGATGTGCTCGACGAGATTGAGCGCGAAAGCGGTTTTTCCCATCGAAGGGCGGGCCGCGACGATGATCATCTCGCCGTGCTGAAGGCCGTTCATCATGTCGTCGAGCTCGAGAAATCCAGTCTCGATGCCGCGCTGGCCGCGGTTTTCGATCATCTCGAAGACTTCGTGGAGGACGACTTCCATGGGCTGCATGGATTCGCCGACTTTTTTCTCGGCAATCTCGAAGATGCGTTTCTCGGCGTTGTCGAGGATCAGGTCGGCCTTTTCATGGGGGGCATAGGCGTCGCGAAGGATTTCATTGCTGGCGCCGATGAGCTGCCGCAGCAGGGCTTTTTCGCGGACGATCTGGGCGTAGTGCATCCCATGGGCGGCGGAGGGGACCGAGCCGAGGATCTGGCCGAGATAACCTTTGCCGCCGATCTCTTCCAGAAGCTGGCGCTTGGAGAGTTCCTCGAAAAGGATGACGGCATCGACGGGGCGATTCTGCTCGTAGAGCTTTACGAGCACGTCGTAAATGATCTGGTGATCGGCCTGGTAGAAGGAATCGCGATTGACCAGCGAGACGCATTGCCCGAGGACCTCTTTTTCGAGCATCATCGAGGCCAGCAGGCACATTTCCGCTTCGATCGAGTGGGGAGGAAGTCGATCGAATTGACCGGCCACCGATTCAATCAACTGGCTCATCGCAGGCATCCTTTCCCGGATTTGTACCGACGATTATCCAATCGCCGGCCGCACGGTGCAACGGAGCGGAAACAATAAATATCAGCCCGCGGCGCGCGGAATCAATGAAATTTTGTCGGCAAGTTCTGCACCAGCTATTCACAATGGAGGTGTTGAGAAATGGAAAGGCTGAAACGTGAAGACGTGAAAACGTGAGAAGGGAATTCGTCACGTTTCACGGTTTCACGTTTCAGATTTCACTTTTTCACGTTCTCGAAATTGCTTGGCGGGGGCGGTTCGGCGGCCTTGGCTTTGGCGGCGGTGTCGATCAGGGCTTTGCTCTCCGAGTCGGGGGCGACCCAGACTTTGACGTCGCCGGTCAGGTCCTCGGCGAACTTGATCTGCACGGTGTATTTCTCGATGCGGTCGAGCTTGCCGGGGAGATTGACGTCATCGGGGTTGATGTTGAAACCCTGAGCCTGAAGGGCCTTGGCGATGTCGGTGGCGCTGACGGAGCCGAAGAGACGGCCCTGCTCGTTGGCCTTGCGCTCGAGGGTGACTTCGACGCCTTCGAGCTGCTTGATGAGAGCGGCCTGCTGTTCACGGCGCTCGCGCTCGATGCGTTCGATTTCCTTGCGGCGGGCTTCGACCTTCTTCATGTTGCCGGCGGTCGGTTGCACGGCTAAGCCCTTGGGCAGCAGGTAATTGCGGGCATAACCGGAGGAGACTTCCACGACGTCGCCGACGCGACCGACATTTTTGATGCTTTCATTGAGCAACAGTTTGATGTTTGGCATGTTTAATTCCTGCAAAACTTGGGGGACTAATCCGAAATCGAACGACATCGTTTTAGAACGGGATATCGCTTTCCTTAAAGTGTTCCTCTTCGCCAATGGGGGCTTCCTCCGGCGGAGGAGCCTGCGATGCGGGGGCTTGGCGCTGAGGCGGACGCTGCGGGGCGTTTTGCCGCTGGGGTGGACGCTGGGTATTGCCTTGGTAGCTTTGGCCGGAGTCCTGGGCGCCCTCGCCGCCGCCTTGTCCGCCCCCATTGCGGCCTGGGCCGCTGCCCAGAAGCTGGAAGCCGTCGATGACGACGCTCAATTTGCTGCGTTTGCCGCCGCCCTGTTTGTCTTCCCAGGAGTCGAACTTGAGGTGGCCCTCGATGAAAAGGGGCCGGCCCTTCTGGCAATATTGATTGATGACCTCCGCCTGGCGGCCAAAAGCGGTGCAATCGACGAAGCAGACCTCTTCGCGATCCTCGCCGCTCTGGGTGCGGTACTTGCGATTGGTGGCGAGGCCAAACTCGACCACAGCTGTTTGGCTGGGCAGATATTTGAGCTGCGGGTCGCGGGTAAGGTTGCCCATCAACAGGACTCGATTGAAACTGGCGGCCATAGGACCTCCTGGTCAATTTTCGATTTTAGATTTGCGATTCGCGATCGGAATCGAAAATTGCAAATTCTTTCATTCTTTGCCGACGGCGGCTTCCGCGTCTTCATGGCGCGGAGCCCGGGGTGGACGGTCGGGGCGATCGCCGCGCGGGGGCCGGTCGTCAAACGCGGGCCGATCCCATGTATTGCGCTCTTCGCGCGGTTGAATGGGCTGGGGCTCGACGGCGGCCATCTCTACTTCATTGAGGTGGTCCGCCTTGGTGACCAGCACGCGGAGGACCTGATCGCTCAGGGTCACATCGCGCTCGATGCCGACGACGGCCGTGCCCGGCGCTTCAAAATAGGCGATGACATACAACCCGCGCTTCTGGCCGGACAGTTCGTAAGCCAGCTTGCGCTCGTCCCATTTCTTGAGGACCAGAACCTTTCCCTCGTGCCGCTCGATGATGCCGCGGACGATCTTCAGGGTGTTCTCCAGGTCCGACGCAAAACTGGTCGCCAGGAGAAACATCGCTTCGTATCGATTCAACACCACTTTTTTTTCCTTTGCTTTTGCCATAATTTCTCCGAAAAACTGATTGTCAGCCGTTACTCATTCCTTTTCTTCACCATTGAACGTATTCATCGCGGCATCGATTCCGCGCTCGATCCACGTCAGGATCGCCGACGCGCTGCGCTGGACGGCCGGATCGACGGCCTTGCGCTGCTCGGCGGTAAAGCGGCCCAGGACATAATCGCGTCCGGGGACGCGGGGCGGCGGGGAATCGATTCCCAGCCGCAGCCTTGGGTATTGATCGGCGCCCAAGGCCCGCTCGATGTCTTTCAATCCGTTGTGCCCGCCGCTGGAGCCGCCTTTGCGGATTCGCAGCCGGCCCACCGGGAGGGCCAGATCGTCGAGCACGACCATGATTTCCGCCGGCGCGGCCTGAAAAAAAGCCATCGCCGACTGCACCGACCGGCCACTGTCGTTCATGTAGGTCGTCGGCTTGAGCAGGAGGAACTTTTCAGTTCCACCGCTGCCAAGCGACGCCGTTCCGTCGAGCGTCAAGCCGTCAAAGCGGGTGCGCGCCTTGCGGTTGAATTCGTCGGGCCTGGCGATCCAGCCAAGCTGCCTGGCCAACTCGTCGAGCACTTCCCAGCCGACGTTGTGCCGCGTTCCGACATACTCGCTTCCCGGATTTCCAAGCCCGACAACGATACGCATGGGAAGCTCAGATTTAGTGGTTAGTGGCTAGTGGTTAGCAAAAGCCTTTGCATGTATTCACTAACCACCAAACACCAACACCCAACCGCTTATTTCTTTTCCTTTTCCGCAGCGGGTGCCGCGGCGCCGGCTTCAGCTTCCTCGCCTTCAGCGGGCTTGCGGCCGATCAATTCGGGCTCGGCGGGGCCTTCCTCGGTCGCGGCGGCCGGGGCGACTTCGAGAATTTCCTTCACGGTGGCGACGATCAAATCGCCGTCCTGCATGGCCTTTACGCCGCTGGGGAGCTTGAGGTCCTTGATGTGCAGGACTTCATCCTTGGCCATCTCCGAGACATTGTGACGAATGGCGTCGGGAATCTCGGTCACGAGGCATTCGACTTCCAGCGTGGCGAGAATCTGTTGAAGGACGCCGCCGTCGGCTTCGCCCTTGGGAGTGCCCTTGAGCTCCACCGGCACGGTCACTTTCACTTTTTCATCGAGGCTCACGCGCGCGAAATCGACGTGAATCACTTCCAGGCCCAGATGGTCGTACTGGACCTCTTTGATCAGGACCTTTTCGTTTTTGCCATCGAGGCTCAGGTCGAAAAGGTGAGCGCCGCGGGTGAGGTGCCCGACGACTTCCTTCTTGGGAAGGGTGACGGGGACGACGGCCTCCTTGTGGCCGTAGATCACCCCAGGGAGCAGGCCGGCGTCGCGGAGGCGCTTGTTGGCGCGGCTTCCCAGCTCTTTGCGATTTTTAGCGGTCACTTGTGCGCTTTGAACAGCCATGACGATCTCCTGTCATTCAAAAGTCGAAATTATTTTCCATTATTCTTGAACAACGCGCTGACGCTTTCATTGTGGTGAATTCGCCGGATCGCTTCGCCCAGCAGCTCGGCAACGCTCAGGACCATCAGGCGGTCCTTGAGGGCGTCGAGGCGGTTGCCGATCGGAATCGTGTCGGTGACGGCAAGGCTGGTGAAATGGCATTCGCTCAGCCGCTCGATGGCCGGGGGCGCGAGCACCGCGTGGGTGGCGGCGATGTAAATATCCTTGACGCCGTGCTGCCGGAGGACCTTACAGGCCTCGGCGACCGTGCCGGCGGTGGTGATCATGTCGTCGACGATCAGGACATTCTTGCCGGCGACATCGCCGATGACGTGTTTGGCCTCCGTCACCGTTCCGCTCTTGCGCCGTTTGTCGATGAAACAGAGTTCGCCATCGAGCATCTCGGCGTAAACCTGGGCGCGCTTGACATTGCCGACGTCGGGGCTGACGAACACATGGTCGGCCAATTTGAGGCCGCGAATCCATTTGCCGATCACGGGGGCCGCGTTGAGGTGGTCCACCGGAATATCGAAAAATCCCTGAACCTGTGCCGCGTGAAGATCCACACTGACCACGCGATCAACGCCAGCGCGCTCCAGCAGATTGGAAACCAGCTTGGCAGTGATGGGGGTCCTGCCCGCGTGTTTCTGGTCCTGGCGGGCGTAGCCGAAATACGGAATCACCGCCGTGACGCGCTTGGCGCTGGCGCGGCGGAGAGTGTCGATCCAGATGAACAACTCCATCAAGTGGGCGTTCACCGGATGGCAGGTGGGCTGGACGATGTAGCAATCGCGGCCGCGCACGTCTTCCTCGACGCGGACGATCAACTCGCCGTCGGGGAACAGGTCGGTGCCGCCTCGGCCCAGCTCGATGCCCAAGTAGGAGCAGACTCGCTCGGCCAATTGCGGATTGGCCCGGCCGGTGAAGACTTTGAGATTTTTCCCGTCAATTGCGGTCATAGTCAGGTTTTAGATCTCGCCGCCAATTCTGCTTGCCTCGGGCACGATGCTGTTTCGCGGCAACGTAGTCGATGGACCGATCGTGCAGTTGGCGCCGATCGTGCTGCCTTTGCCGATGAACGTGAACGGCTGAATCACCGTATCGGGTCCGATGGTCACATCGGCCTCGATATAGGTATTGGCGCCGCTGACGATGGTCACGCCGCTCTCGCGGGCGGTCCGCTGAAGACGCTCCTGCATGATCTCATCGGCCTCGGCCAATTGCTGGCGGGTGTTGGGGGCGGTCACGTCTTGGGCCGTTACCGCCTGAACCGCCACGACCTTTTTACCCGCCTTGCGGAAAATTCCATAAATATCGGTGAGATAGTACTCCCCCTTCTTGTTGTCGTTGGTCAGCTTCGAGAGGGCGTAGAGGAGTTCCTCGGCCTTGATGCAGTAGAAACTGGGGAAGACTTCGCGGATTTCGCGTTGCTGGGGGGTGCAGTCGATCTGCTCGACGATGCGCTCGAATTGGCCATTGGCGTCGCGGACGATGCGGCCGTAGCCGGTGGGGTCGTCCAAGACGGCTGTCGCCATGCTCGCGACCGCCCGCTCATCGCGGTGGGCCCGCAGGAGCGTGCGGAGGATTTCGTCGCGGATCAGAGGCGTATCCCCCGCCAGGATAAAGACATCGCCGCCGTGGCCTTTCAGAAGCGGCTCGCACATCCGGGCGGCGTGGCCGGTGCCCAATTGCTCGGTCTGCTCGACGAAATGGATGCGTTTGTCGCCGCCAAATTGTGCGATGATTTCCTCTTTGCCGTGCCCGACAACTACCAGGGCCCGGGTGACCTCGGCGGCAAAGCAGGCGTCCAGAATCCAGCCGAGCATCGGTTTGCCGCACACTTCGTGCATGGGCTTGGCCCGCTTGGACTTCATCCGGGTGGATTTGCCGGCGGCGAGAATGATGGCAGTGAGGCTCATGATGAGATTGGCCGGGATCGAATAACTACCCGGCCTGGATTCGAACCAGGACAAAGAGAACCAAAATCTCTTGTGCTACCGTTACACCACCGGGTAATTGCGATGGCAATACAGGCGAAAGGCGACGCGAGACTGGTGATTGTTGATTGGTGATTGATCTGGAAGTGCCGAACGCACTCCGTTAATCACCACGTTTCAAGCACCGCGTATCATTTTAAAGGCGTGACCGTTCGCGGACGATTCCTCCCAGAGGCCCGTGCCGGTTCAGACCGCGATTCCGGCACGTTTACGTCTACCCATCCGGCGACGAGCCGGACCTCTCGACCAACGCCCCATCGAAGGGGAGGAAGGGCGAAATCGTACGGAGACCCTCCGGCTTGTCAAGCCAGGCTATTTCCGCAGACCTGGGAATCGGCCTTAATAATTGTTGCGGATCGACTTTTCATCTTTGGATCATCTTTTTAGAGGAGGATACCGACATTCGCCGGGGGTTAACGATTTGGCTCTGGAGAGAATAGACCGGTGATGACAATCGTGCCCGATTTTGTGATAAACGCTGCCCGGAGCCATTTGAAGTGATCCCAATCGTATCCATGCATTTTCATCGTTTCACCGGGCGGCATCAAGGATCAAAAAAGCATGTGAGTGCTGCAGTTCTGCTTTGGATCGCTTTGGCCTGTGCCGGAGGGTGCAACGTAGGGCCCGACTACCGAGCGCCGGCGACAACGATGCCCGCCCAATGGGAAACGGGACCCACCACTCAGGCGAGTATGACGGTTCAGGAACCTATTCAAGTCGAGCAGTGGTGGACCACGTTTCACGATGAGACGCTCAATTCTCTGGTACGCCGGGCCGTGGAATCCAATCTCGATGTCGAGGCAGCCAGAGAACGGGTCCGTCAGGCTCGCGCGACGGTGGGGTTTGTCCGGGCCGGTCTATACCCGTCGGTTAATTTCAATGGGTCATATTCTCGAAGTGGCTCGGGGAACGGTACCGGTCAGAGTCTTTGGCAGGCCGGATTTGATGCGCTTTGGGAGATGGATGTTTTTGGAGGCGTTCGCCGATCCGTCGAAGCGGCCAAGGCCAGCCTCGATGCCGCCGTCGAGGATCGGCGCGATGTACTTGTCACCCTTCTGGCCGAAGTCGCGACGGATTACATCCTGTTACGCGGCTACCAACAGGAAATCGCCATTGCCAAGGAGAACCTCGACGTCCAGATCCGCAACGCCAGCGTAACGCGGGACAAGAAAAAACTTGGCACCGGCACCGAACTGGATGTTGCCCAGGCCGAAGCGCAGGTCGCGACCACGACCGCGGATATGGAAACTCTCGAATCGCTCGAGCAGCAAACAATTTACGCTTTGAGCATTCTGCTGGGTCTGCCGCCCACCGCGTTGGAGCGCGAGCTTGAGACCGAAGGCAAAATCCCCCAGCCGCCCGGGATCGTTCCGGTTGGGTTGCCAGCCGAGTTGCTTCGCCGCCGGCCTGATATTCGCCGCGCCGAGCGGCAGCTTGCGGCGGCGACAGCGCAGATCGGCGTAGCGACGGCCGATCTGTACCCCAAGTTTTCGCTGACCGGCAACCTGAACTTTCAGGGCGACAAGATCTCCGCGCTGGGGACCTGGGCCGATCGCGCGTGGGTCTTTGGGCCCAGCGTTACTTGGCCGGTCTTTGATGCCGGCGCTATTCGTTCAAATATCGAGATACAAAATGCGCTTCAGGCCCAGGCGCTGACCGCCTATCACCATGCGGTCCTTGGCGCGCTACAGGAGGTCGAAAGCGCCTTGGTCGCGTATGCGCGGGAGCAGCGGCGGCGCGAGGCGCTGACGGAAGCCGTCGCGGCCAATGAACGGGCTGTGGTTCTGGCAACCCGGCGCTACAACCAGGGAGTGACGGATTTTCTCAGCGTTCTCGATGCCGAGAGATCGCTCTTCGGCTCGCAGGACGCCTTGGTTCAAAGCAACCGAAATGTCGGGACGGATGCGGTGGCCCTATACAAAGCCCTTGGCGGAGGCTGGGGGATTGGCGAGGAATCCGCGACGACCCGGTCGGATGCCCATTAGATCGGCCGGCGATTTACCTCACTGACCCCTCGCGCAAACGAGGGAAAAGTGCTCGGAGGCAGGCATGCGAAAGTTCATCGTTCTCCTCGTCCTGCTATTGCTCGCCGGGGGAGGGGGCGTTTGGTATTGGCACGCCAATGCCAAGCCGCCCGTTACCTACCGAACGGCCACCGTCGAGCGCGGCGACCTGGTGACCAAGATCAACGCGAGCGGAACCCTTGAACCTGAAGAAGTGATCGACGTCGGCGCCCAGGTCGCCGGCCTCATCGAATCCTTCGGCACCGATGCCATCGACAAGCAGGTCGACTACCGCTCTCCCGTCGAAGCCAACATGGTCCTTGCCCACATTGATGACGCGGTCTATCGCGCCGATGTTGACACCGCCAAGGCGGAATTAGAGCAGGCCAAAGCTAATGTCCTCAAAGGGGAAGCGGATCTGGCTCAGGCCAACGCAAAACTCGAACAAACCGGACAAATCTGGGACCGCGCTAAATCGATGGGGCCGTCCGATGCCCTATCGCAAAACGATTACGATATGTACCGCGCCGATTACGAGACCGCCAAGGCCAACGTCGCCGTCGCCGACGCGGAGATCGCCCAGGCAAAATCCAGCATCTCGCAAGCACAAGCAACGCTGGCCAAGGCGCAGCGGAACCTGGACTTCTGCACCATCCGCTCTCCTGTCAAAGGCGTCATCATCGACCGCCGTGTAAACATCGGCCAGACCGTCGTGTCGAGCCTCAACGCCCCCAGCCTCTTCCTGATCGCCAAGGACCTGACCCGGATGCAAATCTGGGTCGCCGTCAATGAAGCGGATGTGGGGCGTATCCTGCCCAGCACGCCCGTCACCTTCACCTGCGACGCGTTTCCCGGCAGGGAATTCACCGGCGCGGTCGGCAAGGTGCGCCTCAACGCCACGATGACGCAGAATGTGGTCATGTATACCGTCGAAGTAAACACCGACAACCGCGACAATGTCTTGCTTCCCTATCTCACCGCCAACGTGCACTTTGTCGTGGACAAAATGCCCGATGTGCTCATGGTCCCCGGCTCGGCCTTGCGCTGGTATCCGACCTCCATGTCCCAGGTCGCGCCCGATGCCCGCTCCTGGAAAGCGACTAACGATCAGGGTGGCGGGCCATCCGGGACCAAGCCGGGTAAAGATTTGAAGCCGGGCGTAGGCGTCATTTGGTTGAAGGACGGCCAATTTGTTCGGCCGATGCAAGTGAAGGTTGGAGCATCCAACGGCATGGACATCGCCATAACGGCCGACAATCTCACCGAGGGCCAGGAGATCATCACCGGCGAGGCCACGACCAATACAGCGGCCGATACGAATCAGAATCCTTTCCTCCCGCCGGTTATTCGGAGGCGCTAAAGACCAGGTTTAACGATGGAATTGATCCGGCTTGAAAACGTCTACAAGGCTTACCATCTCGGCGAGATGGACGTCCCGGTCCTTCGCGGTGTTTCCGTGCAAATCAATCGCGGTGAATTGGTCGCCCTCGTTGGCGCCAGCGGATCTGGAAAGACCACTCTCATGAATATCCTGGGGTGCCTGGATCGCCCCACATCAGGCAGATATTGGCTTGACGGCCAGGAGATTTCTTCTGTTTCCACCGACGAGCGGGCTTTGATCCGCAACCGTAAGATCGGATTTGTGTTTCAGAGCTTCAATCTCCTGCCGCGGACGAGCGCGCTGGAGAACGTGATGATGCCGATGAACTATTCCCAGATCAGCTCATCCGATAAAGAGGAACGCGCCCGTGCCGAGGCGATGCTGCGGCGGGTGGGACTCGGCGACCGCATGCATCACGAGCCATCCCAGCTTTCGGGCGGGCAGCAGCAGCGCGTTGCGATTGCGCGCTCCCTGATCAACCGCCCTTCGGTGCTCTTTGCCGATGAGCCGACCGGGAATCTCGACTCGCGCACGGCGGAGGACGTCCTTAAGATGTTCAATGATCTCAATCAGGAGGAGGGAATCACCATCATCATCGTGACGCACGACGCGAATGTCGCGCGCCATACCAGACGGGTGATTCGCATCAAGGACGGCGTCATCGTCGATGAAGGCGGGCCGCGAACCGTGCTGGGCGACGAAGGCATCGATACCGTCATTCCGGATGCGGCGATGAGTTCCCCGCAAGTCTGACCGGAGCGTTGATCATGAGAATCATCTATCGAACGCTACGAACGGCCCTGCGGGCACTGAGGCGCAACGTCATGCGATCCGTGCTGACGTGCCTGGGGATCATCATCGGCATCGCCGCCGTGATCGCGATGATGGAGATTGGCCAGGGGTCCTCGCACGCCATCGAGCAATCCATCGCCAGCATGGGCGCCAACATCGTGCAGATCGATCCCGCCGACACCAATGTCGGCGGCGTCAGCAGCGGGGGAGGCGGCAGGGTTACCCTCACGCCCGATGATTGCGCCGCCATGCTCAGGGAATGCGATGCCGTCCGCCTCGCGGCTCCCAGTGTCGACTGCCGCGCGCAGGTGATCTACGGCAATCACAACTGGTATCCCAACAACATCCTCGGCACCACCCCCGCCTATCTCTCCGTCCGCAATTGGGACAATCTCCCGCAAGGCCAGCCGTTCACCGATGACGACGTCCGCAGCGCGGCGGCCGTCTGCGTCATCGGGCAGACTGTTTGCACTCAGTTATTTGGCGATGAATCTCCTCTGGGTAAGGAAATTCGCGTCAAAAACATCGGCATGACCGTGATCGGCGTCCTGAGTCGCAAGGGAGCCAACATGATGGGACGCGACCAGGACGATTTTATCGTGGCGCCGTGGACCACCATCAAGTTCCGCATTTCCGGTTCCAGGCAGGGATCAGGACAGACCGCCGCCGGCTCGACCTCAAGCCAGGTCAATACCCTCAGCCAGCTTTACCCCAACCAGCAGTCGCAACTTTATTCGCAACAGTCCGCGATCCAGGCCGCCGACATGCCGCAAATGACGCGATTCACCGATCTGGACGACGTCTGGGTATCGGCCACCTCGGCCGGCGACGTGCCGATGGCCATGCGCCAGATCAAGGCTCTTCTGCGCGAGCGCCATCATCTGGCCCCCACGGCTCCGGATGATTTCAGGATTCGTGACCTGACCGAAATCTCTCAAACCCTCGCTTCCACCAGCAGGCTTATGACCAACCTGCTCCTCTGCGTCGCTCTGATTTCGCTAGTTGTCGGCGGCGTCGGAATCATGAACATCATGCTTGTCTCCGTCACCGAACGAACTCGCGAAATCGGATTGCGCATGGCCGTCGGCGCCCGCGCCCGCGATATCCTTCGGCAGTTCCTCGTCGAGGCGGTGGTCATGTGCCTCGCTGGCGGCATCGCCGGTATCCTGCTGGGGCGGGGGATTTCGATGACGGTTACGGCGGTGCTCCATTGGCCCACGGTTCCGTCCTTTCCCGCCATCGCCGCCGCCGTGCTGACGTCGGCCGCGGTGGGAATCGCTTTTGGTTATTACCCCGCCTGGAAAGCCTCTCGTCTTGATCCAATTGAAGCGCTGCGCTACGAGTAACAGACCCGATTTCATATCTGAATGAAACGTGCTGAATTGCATGGAACCATGATGACTTGCCAGGGTTCCACGCCATAGACCTGAGCATGCTGGAAATGGCTCTGTGGCACTGGAATCCGAGACGGGTTGCGATATACTTTTTCACGTGACGCCATGGATGGCCGTTACTACCTTGCCAGGGATGGGCTTATATGCACTTCTTTCCTCGATACCTGAAAACTGGGATTGTTCTGTTGGTTCTGGGCGGGTTCGGCTGCAAACATCAGCCGGACAGCCAAAGCCAGGCGAAGTCAATCGCCCCCGAGACAGCGCAAAAGTCATCGCCCGCACAGCCGGATGCCATGAACGATGACGCGGCCCTCCTCGCGCAGAAAACATCACAATACGCTCAGGATGTCGGGCCGCTTCTCCAGAAGCATTCCACGGAAGCGGCGCCGGCGACGCAGCCGTCGGTTGTCCAATGGGTTGATCCTCGAAACATGACACAGGAGAAGCAGCCCTTTGCGCCGGCGCCGGTAACGCCGTTGGCCACGACGCGTCCGGCCCAGGCGGCCAAAACGCCTGGGCCGGCTCCGAACAGCCCCGCCTCCCTCGCTTCGGCGCGTTTACCCGAAGATTTTGGCGATCCGTTGATTCTTCCCGAGAGCGCCGATCAAGCGCCTCGACAGCCCGTGACGATCTCCAGCGATGCCCTGGAGAACAAGCTTCGGCAGTTGGTGCACGATTATCCACGCGATCTGGGGAATCAACTCGACTACCAGCTTTTGCGCTTTGCGCGGGATGAGGCGACGCCGGAACTTTCCAGCACGGCGGGATTGTCTTCCGAGGATCGCGAGATTCTTTCCGCGGTGATGGATGGATTGAACAATTTGCGCAACACCTCGCGCGCCGAGGGGGATGTTCTGCTGGGGCGGAAAATCGCGCCGCTGCTCGAAATGGCCGATCGGTTGCGCTCACAGGCCGAGCTTTCGATCCCGACCGTCGCGCTCTGCACGGAGGTGAAGAGCTATGGTGTATACACACCGTTGCAGCCGGCGCGCATGGGATTGAGCCACGACGACAAGGGCAATCAGATCATCGTCTATTGCGAGATCGCGAACTTCACCTCGGTGCAGAACGATGAGAAGTTCTGGGAAACGCGGCTCAAGGAAGAGATCGTTCTCTATACGGAGTCGGGCGTCGCCGTCTGGCCGGAAAAATCCAACGCGGTCACCAGCGTCGATCTGGCGCGAAATCGCCGGCACGATTTTTTCATCCCGAGGAAAATCACGCTGCCCTCCACGCTGAGCATGGGTCGGTATCTCCTGAAGATCACGCTGACGGATGAGCAGTCCAATCGCATGGCCGAAGCGACCACGCCGATCGAAATCGTTGCCCCATAACACTCGATCGCGGCAGCCCGTTGCGGCCCGGATTTATCGGACGGCATTGTTCCTGTTGCCACGAGCGAATTCTCGTTGCCGCCGCCCACCATTTCGGCTACACCAAGCGGTCAAGAATTTCCCGGACAGGAGCCGTTTATGCGTTGGCCGCATCTTCTATTGCTGATTCCGCTGGCGGCGTGCTCTAGTCAGCGCACGATCACGTTCACCACGCATCCAGCGGACGCAACGCTCACCATCGACGGCGTCGCGCAAGGCCCGCCGCCCGTGACGCAGAAATTCAAATTCCGCATCTTTCACAGTGACGAATACCACGTGCTGGCGTCGCGCCCCGGCTATCAGGACAGCAGCCTGGTGATCACCAAGGATGAGAAGCGCGCGAACATCGACATGCCGCTCAAGCCGTTCACGCGCACGCTGAGCTTTTCGGTGTTGCCCGTGGCGGGAATCGTCAGCATCAACGGCGCACCGATCTCCTCCGATCCAGTCACGCAGAGCTCTTCCGAGCTGGAGTTCACCAAGGACGATCACGGCAACTGGACCAAGTACAAGATCACCGCGCAGCGTCCCGGTTTTCAGCCGGCGGAAATCACCGTGACGTTCACCGATGCATCGGCCGATTACATTTTGCAGCTTCAACCGATGCGGAAGGACCTCTCGATCAACACGACGCCGCCGGGCGCCATGGTGACGCTGGACGATCAAGAGCTGGGCAAGACCCCGCTGGTGGATAAAGCCCGGGCGTTTCCATTCGACACGGCGACCAATCAGTTCCAGAGCCATAAGATCAAGGTGACCAAGCCGGGATACGATCCGCTGGAGACGTCGATCTCGTGGGACGACGGGCGAACGAGTTATCAGATCGATCTGCCGCCCAAGAAAAAGACGGTGCGCGTCATGACCGTGCCGCCGGGCGCGACGGTCACGATCGACGGCAAGACGATCTCCAACGCGGATGACGGCGTCGCCACGACCGACCTCACGTTTGTCCCCCTCAACGACAACGGGGATCTTCCGTCGTTCACAGCGACGATCGCCAAAAAATCCGCCGAAACCGAGTGGTATCCCGCGACGGTCAATATCGGCTGGGACAATAGCCGGACCGACTACAGCGTGACACTCAAGGAAATCAAGACGCGTCCGGTGCCGACGCAGAGCGTGTCCCTGGAGCGGAACGCGGATGGGCAATGGGATCTGGTTTCGCATCACAGCGACCTGCTGGGAATGAAGGACATCAGCGAAGGCCCCGGCAAGGAGCCGCCGGCCGTGCTGTATCAGGCGCCGCGCGGCGCGACGATCGATACGCTAACGATTTCGCCGTCAGGCTCGCTGATCCTGTTCACGATCTTCAATGCCAACATCAAGCCCGACGCCAAGGCGCAGGACATTCGCTCGCAGATGTTGGCGATCAGCTCCGACGGCACCGGGGGCGTTCGCGAGATCACCGATGGCCGAGCGCTGGACATGATGCCGTCGTTTACGCCCGATGGGGAGCAGATCGTCTTTTGCTCCAACCGCGCCAGCCGCCGGTTGAACATCTGGCGCAAGTCGATCAGCGGCGGGGCGGGGATCGAGCAGCTTACCAACGCCCAGGAGCAGGATCTGTGGCCGACGATTGACGCGCTGCCCAAGCCGCGCCTTTTTTACGAGGCGTTGTCGGACACACAGTCCGATGCGCAGCTGTACGTCGCGCCGGTCGATGGCGGGCCGCGAATGGATTTGACGACGATCACCGTCAATCAGCCGCGCGTCAGCCCCAAGGCGGATAGCGTGCTCTTCACCAGCGTCAACCAGCGCACCGGGAACCGGGAAATCTATCGCATCCCCGATCATGGCGGCCCCCCGGTCAATCTCACCAACGATCCCGACAGCGATTCGTACGATCCAGCGTGGTCGCGCGAGGGGGGCCAGATCGCGTACGTTTGCGATCGCGGCATGGACGAGGACCGCCGGCGCAATCCTGACATCTGGATTCTCGATCTTTCCCACCCCGATAAGCCGATCCAGGTGACGACCAACGGCTCGGTCGATGATTGCCCCGTCTGGGACCCCAGCGGCAACGCGATCTATTTCCGCAGCAATCGAGGCGGGCAGTGGGGCATCTGGAAAATATCCGTCAAGTAACGATGGATTACCGCCCGGGGAGTTGGTAGGCGATGGCTTGGACTCCCGGCGCCGAAAAGGCGTCGACGCGGCGGCCCGCCTTGTTCACCGCCGCCACGACATCCAGGTCATTGACGCCGACGCCGACATTTCCCGTGGCGCGCACGAGCCACACACGGCCATGCCATCTCGAAATATCCTGTAAAACCGCCTGAAAGGCATTGCTCTCTTCGACCTTAATCACGCGGGCGCTAAGGCCGTAGCGCAGGGCATAGTAAATAAATCCAGGCTCCGCCGCACCAAATACCCAGATCGAATCACCCGGCTGAAAATGTGCTTGGATATAGCCAAGCATCGGCTTCATTTCCTGGACCGTGATCGGATGAATCACGCTGTAAGCGGCTTTGAATGTGGAAATGCCCAACATGGCCAGCAGCAGCAGCGGGGCAGCCAGTTGCGTCACCCCGGGCAACGATTCCCAGAGCCAATCGACGGCCACGGCACACAAGAAAAGCATGGCTGGAATTGCGAAGCATAATAATCGCAGCCCGAATGGATATTTGTGCAGCATCGCCGCCACAAACGCCAGGCCGATGGGCCCGATGAGCATGGCCAGGAACACGTCATTTCTAGTTCGCCCCATTTTCCAAATGCCGATCGCGCATCCCACAAAGATCGCGATACACGTTTTGATGCCCATGGGATATTCGCATGCCTTCCACAGCATGCGAACTGCCCAGACAGCGGCAGCCTTTGTGGAGGAGCGAGGCATCATCCAGTCCGACCAGAATTCCTGAAAATACCCGCTGTTTGTCGCGTTTCGGTCAAATTAGGAAGTACCGGACCGCGAAAATAATCAGAACGGAAAGCCCAGCCGCGCTTACGGCTACGAGCGGCCGCCATTTTCGTTGGCGAAATGTTTCCCAAATCAGCGACAGAACGGCGGCGCCAGATACGAAGATGGAGGGGCTTGAAAACCAGGTGGCGATCGCGGCTATTCCGAACCAAGTCGCCACCGTCACGAGTTGTTCCGGATGGCGGCGCACTTCCAACGATGCCAGGACCAGGACCAACGCGATCAGAGCATCGGACTCATATGGCTTTAGTTCATTCGAGTAGTACAGCAGCGGCTGGGACACTGCCATCAAGGCCAAAAAGATGAGCCCTGCCCGCGGTTTGAGCGTTTTCCGAGCCAGCACTATTGCCGCCCAGAGCGCGCCGATGCCCGAGACCAGTGAAAAAAGCCGCAATGCCGGTTCACTGTTGCCAAGAATCGTGGTGAAGGCTTTCACGGACCACAGGAAACCCAGCGGGGCGCTTTGATAGAAATCGAGGGGTCGCATCAGGCCCCTGAAGGATCGCTGCACAATATTCACCGCCACGCCGGCCTCATCCGACCACAGCGATCTCGCATACACATATTGCCGCAGGCGCAATGCGATCGCGGCCCCGACCACAAGCCACCCCGTATAAACCATTGTCATGGGCCAGGGCGGCGGTGAATCATTGTCTCCAGGTCGAGGTTCCATTTTGGCCGCCGGACCTTCTCAAAATTCGTCGAGCCTCAGCCCGCCGCGATGTGCGGGCGCTTGGGAACATTTTTGAAATCCCGCGTGCCCGGCTCAACTCTGAGATAAGCAAAGTCGATCTCGCTGTTGATCTCCGCGCCGACCAGCAGGATCAGCGCATCGATATAGAAGAAGAAGAGCAAAATGGCCGCGCCGCCGACGGCTCCGTAGGTCTTGTCGTATTGCGCGAAACGATCGATATAAAACCGGAACCCCAAATCAAGCAGCACCCAGACCAAAATACAGAAAGCCGCGCCGGGGCTGATCAACACAAATTTCTGGCGGATGCTGGGCCCGAAATGATAGACCAGGGCCAGGACGCCGATCATCAGCAGTGTTGCCAGGGTGTAGCGGGCGACGTCGAATGCGACCGTTGACTTGGTGCCAGGCAGATAGTTCTTGGCCCACAGCCAGCGTTCCAGTGCCGTGCCGACGGGAAGCAGCACGAAAACCAGAATCACGCAAAACGCCACGATGATCGTGAGGACGATCGCGATGGGGCGAAGCTTGTACCAGGGACGCCCGGTCTTGAGGTCATAGCATTTATCCAGCGCGGCCATCGTCATGGCCATTCCGCCGCTGGCAACCCAAATACTCACGAGCAATCCGATCCCCAGCACGGCTTTTCGCCGGTCCTGGATGACGCGCTTCAATTGGTCGTTAATGGTTGGGGCGGCCTTTCCCAAAGCGGTGGAGACCGACTCTTGCATGGTATTGAACGCCGAATTGCGGGTCCGCTCTGGTAAATAGGGAACCAGGCTGAGCAAAACCAGAAGAAAGGGAAAAATCGCAAAGAGCCACGAATAAGCCAGCGCCGAGGCCCAGACCAGCACGTCATCCTCCATGATCTGATTCCAGATTCGTTTGCAGAATCCCCAGGGCCCCACCGAGCGGATCACGGGAATGACATTGCCGAGGCTGGCCATGCGGTCATTGTTCAGATGCGACTGGGCAAATGCAATCGGACGCAGGCGGGGTTACGATCCCATCAATGACCGTGGAGGCCGATTCATCCTTGTCCGCCCCGACGTGGACCGGCGTGAGCAGCGCATCGTCGTCCGATACCGGCGGGACG
>CAZCKE010000005.1:0-3108 GCA_964499005.1 uncultured Tepidisphaeraceae bacterium | reverse complement strand
CCCCCGGCGGGTGGCGGGCTGGTGGGCTTTTGATTCCGGGAGGTTCGGGCAGGCCCAGCGCGTCCTGGAGACCGTTCGAGCCCAGTTCCTCTGGAAGCTGGACCCTTGCGCCGTGGCCATCGACCTGCCGGAGCATCAGTTGCAGTGGCTGCGTGAGCAAAAGATTCAGGTGATGAGCGATCTGAGGCGGTTTCCGCGATGGAATGGGGCGCCGGCGTATGCGTCCGCGCTGACGTGCCGGCCTTATATCTCCGAACTCTTTCCCGGCTACGACATTTATCTCTGGATCGACGCCGATCTGCGGTTCTTTTATCCCGATGCGTTTGATTTCTATCTGGGCGAGGCGCGAGCCCATCCCGAATCGATTGCCATCTGCCAGGAACTTGACCCCGCATATTGCTTTGTCCGCGATCCCGCCCAGGCGCGATCCTACCACCTCAAAAAATATCAGCGCATCACCCGCGCCCACGGCAAAGAAACCGCCGACAAGATGCAGTATTTCCAGAGCTTCAACTGCGGCATCTTCGCCATGCACCGGCACTCGCCCATCTGGTCGGCCTACCGCGTGAACCTCCAGCGGGCGATGGACGGCCCGTTCGATCACATGGCCGAGCAGGATGCGATGAACGTCGCGCTTCTGGAAGCCCCAAGCATCTCTGTTGCTCCCACGGTCATGAATTGGCTCTGCTCCGCGTGCCTGCCCGGCCATGTCGCTGCCGAAAACCGCTGGGTGCGGCCTGTATTTCCCTTTTTGCCGATCGGCGTCGCTCACCTGGCGAATTCGAATTACCGGATTACCGTGCAGGGAAAAGAGATGGCGTATTACGAGTTTTATAAAGAGATGGGGTTGACGAAGTGAGGGCATGAAAACGTGAAAACGTGAGAAGGAGGTTCTTCACGTTTCAATTCCGTCTCACGGCAATTCCCATCTCCTCCGCAGGATCCATTCCACCGTCAACAGGATCGCCACCAGAAGTCCTTCCATCGGCAAATCATATTTCCCGGCCCACTGCGGATCAGAGCCGAAGGCGGCGAGCATCAGTCGTGCCGTGTTGGCCAGCGGGACAGTGCGTTCCTGCGCCATGGAAGCGGTGGGGTCGGTGCGGACGAGTTGATCGAGCATCGTACCCAGGCCGGGCAGGTCGCCGCTGAATCCGCCGGTCGTTTCGGCGATTTGTTTCATCAATGCCGGGTTGGCCGCGACCTTGGTCATCTCATCCTCCGGTGGCAGGACGGAGAATTTCAAATCCTGACGGCCCAGCTCTTTTCCGTCCTTGGTGGCGACGAAACTGATGATGTAGTCCCCGGCGGGCAGGGCATCGACGCCGTAAGAGGAATCGGGGATGCGCGCCTCGTACATTCCGATGTGTGATTCAACAGGCGAAAGGGGAATCTGGTGTTTTGGGCCACCGATCGAAGATTGCAGCGTCATGGAGACCTGCGCGAACGCGGTGGCCTCGGCCTTATCGTCGCGAACCAGGGCCCTGACGCGCGCGGTTTCGCCGAAACGATAGGCCGATTTGTCGAGCAGCCCGGTGATGCCGGGCAAAGTGGGGCGGTTGCGCGCCTCTTCGCTGGCGAGCCAGCGGACCAGTTGGCCCCAAAATCGGTTATAGGGGCTGTTTTCTCCCTCATCGCGCAGGGAGAGATACCACAGGTACGTCGTGTCCGCGGTAAACGCGGCGCTGCGCCCTTTTCCATATCGCTGGACCGCCAGCACAATTTGCGGATTACCGTCGGCGCCCGCGGTTCCCGGATGAATGAGCAAAACCTGCGCACCCGTTTTGGCGGCGCCAACGACCACGTTGCCGCGCAGCGGCGGCAACGCGGCGCTGTCGCGCGTCGCGTCGGCCGCGCCAAACCATGTTTCCAATCCCTCGAGTATCGGATGCCCCCGCCCATCACCGGCGATTTGCGGAGCAAATTCGCTCTTCTCCTGGGAGCCGCTGCTCTGGCCGATCTGCACGGGCAGCGTCTTCTCGATGGGCGACCCCGCATATCCTCCGGCCGCGAAATTATCCTGTCCTCCGATCATGACCAGCCCGGTCCCCTGCGAAACCGCCTGCTCAATCGCGGCATTGGCCGAGGCGCCAAGAAAACTGTTGTCCAGATCGCCCAGGATGATCACGTCGAATTTCTTCCACTGCTGGAGCGTCGCCGGTATGCCGTGAAGAGATTGATCCCCAGCCGTGCCCGCGACGGCAAAACGATTCTCCTGAAGCCGCAGGAGGGTCGATTCCTCGATGTTGGGATCGTGGCCCAGGGCCCAATTCAGATATTTGTATTCCGGCCTCAGCCGCCCCTCGACGTACAAAACCTTGATGCGCGGATCGAGGGCCAGGGCCGAAAATTCCTGGCCATTGTCCGCGACAGTTCTTTCGCCGGGAATGGGATCGATCCACACCGCCAATCGATGCGCGCCGACCGAAGCAGGCTTGTACGTGAACTCCACCGGCTGCGTCTTGCTGCCCGATTCCAGCGCCAACTGCTTGACCTGGATGTCGCCCAGCGGCTTGCCGTCCGGTTCCAGTTCAGCCAGTTTCACGTCGACGACACGATTGGCCAGAGCGCTGGATTGAATCGAGGCCACGATCTTGCTCTCGTGTCCGACGACCAGGTCCTCATCCGAAGCGACATTATCCACAGCGACGTTGGGCATCAGCGCGGGCTGGGCCAATTCCGAGCCGACGGTGATCGTGCAGGCCTTTTGATGTGAGTCGCGCACGGCGTCCAGCACGCTGGCCGAGACGTTGTCCGCGCCGTCGCTGATCAGCAGCGTGACCGCGTCGTCGCGCGGAGAGGCCTCATGTGCTTTGCCCAGCGCCCGGGCGATATCGGTCGATTTTCCGTCAGCACTCGCCGCGGATAGTTTTTGCGGGTTGTCCAGCTCCGTCACGCCGCTGGAGAAAGTGAAAAATTGCGGGACGAAGTGCTCGTCAATCCTGGCCAGTTGCGGTTGCAGCGCCTGCCACGCCGATTGCAATCGCGTCGGTCCGTTGGGAATATCGGTGATCGACATCGAGCCGGAAGTATCGACCATGACGATCAACGGCCTCTGCGGACGCGGTCGGGTCATCCAACTTGGTTCCTCACCGGCCGCGTGTTCGA
>CAZCKE010000004.1:0-25174 GCA_964499005.1 uncultured Tepidisphaeraceae bacterium | reverse complement strand
TCCGGGCCGATCCTGCGCGGTCGCCGTGATGGTAAGCGCCTCGCCGGCCGGGGCGGCGACCGTGGCGGAATAGAGCCAGACGCCATGCTCCTTGATCGCGGCACCCTGCTCGAGCAACAACCCGGCGGCGGTGTGCACGGCCACGTTGACGGAGACAACCTCCACCTCGTCGAAGGCCAGCACACGAATCACGTCACCGGGCTGCCCCTGGTACCCGGACAGCTCGATGTGCTCGACCTCGGGCGGTGTGAGAAAATCGCTCGCGACCAGCCGATCAAAGCGGCGAGCCAAAGCCCCCATCGGAGGTTCGGCCAAGCTGCGGCTGGCCCGGCAGATTCGCCTGGAGCTTGACAAGGCCGTGCGGGCAAGCGGATCATTGCTTCCCCTATGAGCGGCGCGTTTATTTTGCAGCACGTTCCCAGCGAGGGGCCTGGGCGCATCACCCCTATATTTCGAGACTTCGGCATTCCCGTTCAGCTCCGGCGGCTCTATCAAGGCGACGAGGTGCCGACGGACCTGGATGAAATCCGGGTACTGGTCGTCCTCGGTGGGCACATGAGCGTCAGCGACGTGGGCGGCGAAAAATACCCATTTCTGGCCAAGGAAGTCGCCCTGCTGCATCGAATGATCTCAACGGATCGAGCGGTGCTGGGGATCTGCCTGGGCGCACAGCTTTTGGCGCATGCGGCGGGGGCAAAGGTCTACCCGAACGCCAAACCTCCAGCCAAACCCGATGAGCCGCCGACGCCGATGCCGGAAATCGGCTGGGGGCCTGTGACCTTCCCGTTTCCCGGCGGGACTGAGCCGATGGTCATGGGGATGGTGGACGGCTCGCCGATGTTTCATTGGCATTACGATACGTTTGACCTGCCCAGGCTGCCGCCGCCTCCCAACGCTCCTCCGCCCCCTGCACCCCCGCCGCCGACGGGAAATTCACTGCTCAGTTCCTCGAAGCTGTGCAAGAATCAGGCGTTCCGCTTCAAGACCCGCCTCTTTGGCTTCCAATATCACTTTGAGATGACCGAAGAAGACATCGCCGCGATGGTTGCGTCAGGCCAGCAGGACATCCAAAAAGTGCTCGGAGCCGATGGCGTGAACAAAATCCGCTCCGAAACCGCGCGAAACTATTCTCGTTATGCCCGGCTCGGTGAACGGCTGGTCAAGAACTTTGTTCAGTTCCTGAAAGTGTACTGAGCAACACCGCCTTTCAAGCGTATGCGTGCGCTGGCCGCTTACTTTCGAGGCCGTTCGGGTCGGCCGTATGTGCGGCCTTGGGCGCTGGCGACGCCGATCGCGGTGCTTCTGGTCTGCCTTCCACTGCTGCGTCCACTGCGGCATCCGGGGCAATTATCCACTGATGAAGAGCTCCGCCTAGCGACGATCTCGTCGCTGGTCGAGCACAGCGGCGGGAACATCGATGCCTCGCTGCCGGCGCGGCTGGCCCTGGACACCACGCGATTTCCGATTCATTCCCATACAATCCGGACCAACGATCTGGTCTACAGCGATCAGCCGCCGATGCTCGCATTCTTGCTGGCCGGGCCGTATTGGGTAATGCATTACTGGGGATACGGAATTCGCACCGCTCCACTGGCGGATTACTCGGTGCTGGTTCCATATCTACTGACCCTCCTGGGCGTAACGCTCCCTGCGGCCGCCGTGGGTGGGCTGATCTATCGGATGGGCAGGATCTTCGAGCTGCCGCGGCCGTGGCGGGCGGCACTGGCGGCGACGGTGGTGTTCGGGTCGGGATTGATCAGCTACGCAGTGGTGCTCAATGCCCATGTGCCGGCGGCGGCGCTGGTGCTGGCGGCGGCGGGATGTCTGATCCATCTGGCGGCAAGCAAGCAGCCTTCCCGCGGCGGTGGATGGCTGGCCCTGGCGGGGTTCTGCGCGGCGCTGGCGACGACAATCGATCTGTCGGCGGTGATCTTCCTGGTGCTGCTGGCAATCGTAATTGCAACGATGCGCTTGAGCGTCGGCCTGCGATTTGGGGGACTCATCCTCTACGCCTTGGGAGCGCTGCCGCCCATTCTGCTCCACGCGGCACTGGTGGTCCCCGTGACGGGGAATCTCCTGCCGGGGTCGCTGCACCCGGAACTGGCGCTGCACCGCTCGGCACGATCGGTCGATCTGCCGGAGATTCCAGCGGATGAATCCACCAGTGCCCAGGTTCCGACGGCGAGCGACGTGAGCGATGTAGAGGATACTTCGGGAAGCTCGGGATTCTGGGGGTCGCTGTGGCATGGTGTCGGGCAGATCGCCTGGTCGCTGCTGGGGGAGCACGGGGTGCTGGTGCATTTCCCGATCGTAATTCTGGGATTTGTCGGAATGCTGGCGGTGATGCACCGACACTGGCCGACGACGACCAAAGTGCTGGCGGCGGACAGCGCCCTGGCGGCAGTACTGGCGCTGGGGGCCTTTGCGCTGTTGCATAGCGGGGCCGAATCGGCCGCCGAGGCGGGGTTTGCCAATCGTTGGCTGATTGTCTTTTTGCCGATCCTGCTCTTTTGGGGTGGAGCGTGGCTACGCCGGCCGCATCATCCGGGAGTCTGGAGCGCGGCGGGAATTCTCTTGTTCTTCAGCGTCGTCGCGTCACTGATTGGGGCAACGGACCCAATGCCACGAGGCGGGTATATGCGTTACACGATCATCGGGGCGGTGCATAATCTGATGCATCCGCATTCATCGGAAGGCGCGATGATCGTGGTGAACCGATGAGCGATGTGAACCGATGTGCGATTCGTTCAGATGAGCTGATCCAAGCCATGAAATCCAAGCACTTCATGAGTGAAGAAAGGCTCGGCGTATTTTGTGCCGATGCGCCCTCCGAAATATCCGTTGAGCGTCCGGACCATTTCGGGGACTTCACTTTGATTTTTCACGAATTGAGATTCGTAGGCGCGAACGGCGGACATCTTGGTCTCGATCTGATCGCTGATGTCGATGCAGAAGGTTGGCTGAAACGACATGCGCAGGTGTGTACAGAAATAGTAGATGATCCGCTTGGGATGCCAGGGAGCGCCGGGAATATTTGTCTTGGAAAGCTTGGCATCAAACCGTGCATCTTCGCCGATCTTCGTCACCGCGACGTGATCCGGATGAGCATCCACGGGATAGGGCAAAAATAAAACCTGCGGCTGATGCCGGCGAATGACGGCGGCGAGCTTGTAACGGCTGGGAATGTCATGAACGACCTGACGATTGGTTAAGCCGATCTGTGTGCGTCCGACTCCAAGAATTTTGGCGGCAGCCTCGGATTCATGCGCGCGGATCTCGGGTGAACCCAGCGGCGTCGGTTCTCCATCGGTCATATCCACCAGATGCACCCGATGCCCTTGCCCCACCAGCCGGGCGATGGTCCCCCCCATCCCCAGTTCCTGGTCGTCCGGATGCGGCCCAATGACAAGAAAAGACATCATGGCTGAAATGATAAGTGATAAATGAAAAACCGGGAACCTGTCATATCCTGCCGTGTCCATTACACTATCGAATGAGGAGGTGTGGCATGAATTCGCGGAACTTGGGCCTGTCTCTCCTGTTGATTCTCTTCTGGGCAATAGCGGCACACGCCGCCGGCCAGGATATCCTCGGTCAAAACCGCGTTGTCATCGCGCGCTGTCCCGGCGGGGGCCAACCTGTCCGCGCGCAAATAACCCCTGATAGGTCGATTCACCTCCTCTACGACCTTCAGGGCCTCGTCTGGTATGCCGTCTCCCGCGATCAGGGAAAAACATTCGATCAACCGATCTGCGCCGTCGATCGCGATTCCCGCAAACCCGGCCTGGAATTCTCCGGCTCTGACCTGGCGATCAACGACAAGGGCCAGGTCCTCGTCGCCATGTCCACCAACGCATGGAAACTCGACCTGCCGAAAGACCAGTGGAGCTTTCAGTACGCTACGCTTGCCCCTGGCGCATCGGCCTTCTCCAAGGTCCAGAACCTCAACCAAAAATCCAGCGAGAGCTTTACCCTCGCGGCCGATGACCGGGGAAATGTCGCCGCCATTTGGCTCTCCGGAAAACTCTACTCCAACTTCTCCCGCGACGGCGGCAACAGTTTCTCGCCCAACGCCGAGATCAGCCCGCTGGTCGATCCCTGCCCCTGCTGCATGACTAGCGCGGTCTTTGGCGCTAATGGCGACCTCGCCATCCTCTACCGCGAGGAGGCCAACAACGACCGCGACATGCATGTGTTGATCAATCATCGCGACGGTCGCCTCGTGCGCAAACGCATCAGTGTCGCCCCTTGGAAGATCGATGGCTGCCCCATGTCCTGCTTTCAGATTTCACGCGATGGGAATGGCTACATCGCGGCGTGGCCCACCAAAGGCCAGGTTTGTTTCGCGCGCCTCGATGCCGACGGCAATCGTTTGCCTCCCGGCGAGATCACCCCTACCGGCCGCGCCGTCATGCACGAAGGAATACTCGCCCTCGCTGCGCCGGATGGCCATGCCCTGATCGGCTGGAACCACGACGGCCAACTCAACTGGCAGCTTTTCAACACCGACGGAAGCCCCGCCGGCCCTCCCGAATCCGCTTCCACCGCCGGGAAACCGGCCGCCGGCGTCGTGCTGACGGACGGCCGCTTTGTTTTGTTCAAGTAACTACGTTCAGGTCGTTGTGATTCGTGGTTTGTTCAACTTCGCGGCGTTGATCACGCTCCTGGCGATGATTCTGTGCGGCGCGGCATGGGTGCACCTCCGGGAAATGCCCCGAATGCGGCACGCCCGTGGAAATACAGCCTGCCAAATTCCCAGGGGCATTATAACCCCCTCCCGATCTAGTATTCGCTAACTTTTCCTGCAATCCCGCCACTCTCTTTTATCCGAACTCCCGTAAGCGGTTCCTGCAAGGGACGTGTTCTGTAATCCTCCGATGAATCGGGCGAAACACAAACATCGGAAGGAAGTCCAGAGTGTTTTTGAAGTCGGGAGGTTTTTATGAGCGTGCGACGAGTTGGGAGATGGATTTTCAACGGGCTGACGGCGCTTTCGCTGACAGTGCTGGTCGTTTTGAGCTCGTTGTGGTTGCGAAGCTATTGGACGCAGGACGCAATCATCTCGCACCATAACGAGTTTGACACGTCTATTACGACGGACGGGCCCAGCGCGGATTTTGAAGTGGTGATGGGGACAGATCGCGGGTATTTCCAAGCGGTCGCCACTTATATCACGCGGGCCCATCGGGGGGATGCGTTTTGGTCCGATCAAATCGACTCGTTCCGAGGCGTCAAGCATGTGAGCAGCGATGCGGCGCCGGTCGAACTGACGGATATGCCCAAGGCTTATCAGAGCACGCCGGGTGCGTATACGACCTACTGGAAACAGGCGGGGAGCGATTTTTCATCAGTGGCGTTTGCGGATGGGACGTTTTTATATCACTACGTCTTGCCGCTGGGGTATGTGGTTGGGCCGTGGGGGGGTGTTGCCGATAGCGTGGGTGGTGATGTTCTGGCTCAAAAACAGAGCGGAGAGAGAGGTTGTGATGATTTAGAGGATTTAAGATTATGGATGAGAAACCGAGATGGGTAAAAGCACTTGCCGGGGCATTTGTGGACTGGACCAATTAATGTGCAACCCGGCATGTCCGCTCGCGTGCGAATATGAAACATCGATCTGATAGAAATGATTGCCGATTAAATCGAGTGTTCCATTGACCTGACGCCGGTTTGCATTGGAATCCTGAATGATATTTTTCCCATCGATGGCGATGGTGATCTTTCCATCGCCATCGGCGTCAATGCGATAACTCCCCGAGCTGGTCGGGCGGATCGTGCCGGTCCAGCGGATGGAGAAATTCTCGCGGGGCACACCTGCGGAGGCATCAGGCGAGCCAACGCCTTCCTCATTCACCAGATCAAAATCAATCATGGGCGTTACAGACGTTTTGGCGAGCTGGGCAAAATTGGCATCTTTGAAATACCGCACCGAAAACAGCGGCATTTTCGCAAACGCCTGTGCTCCCAGCACGGCTTTGACGTCATCCACCGACCAGGGATGGCCGTCGGGGTAGATGAGGCCGTGGAAGGGTTTGGGGGTTTCGTCTTTTCGGGGGTGCTCGCGATTTTCCTGCCAAGAGAAGCGGCAATTATCGCGGCCGATCCCCAACTCCCACAGGATGTAACCGGTGTGGCCGCGCATTGCATCGACGACGTGCGACACCGTCTGGCCCTGGCGGTTCATGCATTCCGTGCAGAGCGTTTGCGAATCGCGCTCGGGGATGACCGGGTCGTAGCAGTGCCAGGAATGAAAATCAGAGTAGGGATCGCCGGCATAATTAGCGCCGGTCGCCGTCACGGGAATCGTCGAGCCGGTTTCCTTGATCCACGCCAGCGAATCCTCAAGGATGCGTCGCGTCTCGGGAGAATTATTCGGCTCGTTGTAGGTTTCCCAAAACGCGATGCGCGGATCGGCCCGATGGGCGCTGACGATGTTTTGAACGTACGCCTTGAGACGTGCTTTATGCTGGTCGTAATTTTTGCGGACGGCATCGCCGGGACAGACCAGCCAGCGGCTGTTGTGAACGCCGGGCAATGGCGCGGGATAAACGTAATCAGGCGAGAGCAATTCCTCCGGTGGCTGGTTCCAGCAGTCGTCGAAAAAGACGAATTCGGTCTTGATGCCGTACTTGTCTGCCCGAGTAAGGAAATCCTCTATGTTACTGAGCAGTGCTGTTTTGTTTTTGAGATAGACGTAGTAATGCAGGTAGGCGCGGACGCAGTTGAAGCCGTAGACCGAGGCATAGTGGAGTTCGCGATCATTGGTGGCCGGGTCGTATTGGTCCCATTGCTGGGCTTCATTGACGCAATTGGTGGGGACAAAAACGACCCCCTTCACCCAGGACCAATCGTACGTTTTTGCCGGATGGAAAGAATTCATCTCGGCAGCATATAGAGGCGAAACCAATTGCGGCAACGCGCATAGAAGCAATGGGAAGGCCCGCGCAATCGTCAGAACCGGAAAATGCTTGAAGGGCCTGTAAAGGTAATTCATGTGGGTTGGCACGGCTCATGTTGACGGAATCGGCGGTGAGGGGCAAGATGTTTTTATTGGCATGAGACGCTGGCTGCCTATTTTCGTGCTGATGGGGATCATTGGGGTTGGCCCCGGCGCGCTCGGTTGGGTTCATCAGCTTCAGATGAAACAGATCGCGTTGCCCCGGGCGACGCTGCCGACGGCCAAAGGCGCCGCTCCGCTGAAAAATACTCCGTCGCAGCCCATCCACAATCCGGCGACGTGCATGGTCTGCCTCACCTTACACGCGCCGATGGCGGCGGACCCGACCGGCGTTTCAGTGCAAGCCCCGCACCAGACGGCCCAAATTGCCTGGCCGGTTCCCACCCCGCAAATCGAGCGGCCGTTCTTATTCGTGGCCCACTGCCGCGGACCTCCGATCGCCTGAATCACGTCCAGGTATTTCGTTTCGCCCAACACAGTAAGCTCTGGATTGCGCGCGCCCGTACTTCGCGTGGCCCAATTCAAGCCCGGAACAAGTGACCAAGAACCAAGGACCACTCCATGGGCCTCATTCTTTCCAATCTCAAAAAAATCTACGTCGGCCCCGACGGCAGCAGCGTGCCAGTGATTGATGTCCGTGAATTCCGTCTCGGGGACGGTGAGCAGGTCGCGATGATCGGCACCAGCGGCTCGGGCAAGACGACCCTGCTCCACATGATCGCGGGAATTCTCACGCCCGACAGCGGAAGCATCCTGTTCGGCGACGGATCGGCCTCCCCGACATCGAGCGGAATCGACTTGACGAGATTATCCGAATCGCAGCGCGATGAATTTCGCGGCCGGTACATCGGATATGTCTTCCAGACGCATCATCTCCTGGCCGGATTCACTGCGCTGGAAAACGTTTTGCTGGGGATGACGTTCACCGGCCGCAAGCACGACCGCGCCTGGGCGGAGCAATTGCTGGTGGAAGTCGGGCTGAGCGAGCGGCTGCATTACAAGCCGGCGAAGCTCTCGGTCGGGCAGCAGCAGCGCGTGGCGGTAGCCCGCGCCCTGGCGAATCGGCCGCGATTGGTCCTGGCCGACGAGCCGACCGGCGCCCTCGACTCGGCCAATGCGCAGCAGGTGCTGGATCTGATCCGCAAACTGTGCACGGAAGTGAAGGCATCCCTCCTGCTGGTGAGCCATGACCTGGACATCGCCCGGCAACTGCCGCGCGTGTTGACGTTGTCGGAAATCAACCTCGCGCAGGCCAAAATTTCCAGTCTCCAACCGCAAATTCCACAAACGGCGGGCAAGCCATGAATTATTTTCAACTGGTTTTAAAGCAGATGCGCCAGCGAGCGCTTTCGACCTGGCTGACGACGATCTCCGTGATGCTGGGGGTGGGGTTGGCCATCGCGATCATGGTGATCGGGCGCGAAAGCCAATCACTGTTCGGACAGAGCGACTATGGTTATGACGCGATCATCGGGAAAAAAGCGTCGAAGCTGCAATTGGTGCTGAATACGGTGTACCACCTGGATATCAGCCCGGGCAACATTCCGTTCTCGGAATACACGCGATTGCTCAAGCCGCCGGGAGGAGTGCCCCGCCCACCGGATAATTACTACGACTTGGTGAAAATTGCGGTGCCCACCGTTGTCGGAGACACATTGAATGGTCAATACCGCATCGTGGGGACATTGCCCAAGCTCTTTGGCTTCGATGATGACGGCAACCCCCTGCCGCCCGGCGAAGTGCTGGATTACCGCCCCAACAAGAAGTTGACGGTCGCCGAGGGAAAAGTCTTTGAAGGCGATAAGTTCGAAGCGATTGTCGGCAGCGATATTCCACGCTTAACCGGCGTGGGAATCGGATCGCTCTTTCAGGCGACGCACACACCGGCCATTGGCAATACGCCGGCGGACATTCACGTGCAAAAGTGGAAAGTGGTTGGCGTCCTGGCCCCAACGCATACGGCGATCGATCGAGTGGTCTACATCCCGATGGTCAGCTTTTACACGATCGCGGAGCACGGCGCGGGCCTCACGGCGCAGGCGAAGATACGGGCCGGGGAGGCTCCACCAGACAACATCGACCCGGACAGTGATGCCGACCATCCGCATCCGGCCGACGCCAATGGCCTGCAGCACTTCAGTAATTATGATTTTGATACCAAGACCGAACGAATCAAACTCAAGCTGAGCCCGGAAATCTGGGCGCTTTCCGCAATCCTGGTGCAGACGCGCGGCGGCGATTCCGAGCCCTCTCTCGAGTACAACTTGCTGAACAACGGCAGCGACGTGATGGCATGCAATCCGGCCGCGGTCATGCGGGAATTTTTTGATAATTTCCTCAAGCCGAGCCGAATTCTTCTACTGGTGATCTGCTCGCTCGTGACCATTGTCGCGGCGGTGGGAATCCTCGTGAGCATTTACAATTCCGTCTCGGCGCGGCTGAAAGAGATCGCCATCCTCCGAGCCCTGGGCGCGACGCGAACAACCGTGCTGACGTTGATTTGCCTCGAGGCGGGCCTCATAGCGCTGATCGGGTCCGCGCTGGGGGTTTTGGCCGGGCACGGCATCAACGGCTTGGGCGCCTGGTACATGCTGCGAACATACGGTGAAAACCTTGACTACAATTACATCGAATTGGTTTACGAAGCCCTCTACGTCGTCGGCGTCATCCTTCTCGCGATCGTCGCCGGGTTCGTCCCCGCGATGAAGGCCTATCGAACCCCGGTGGCGACCAATTTGGTGGCGGCTTGACCCAGACCAGCGACAAGTCATTTTCAGTTTCAACATGCCCGCCTCTCTGGCGGCGCTTGAGCTGGCGCGCGATCGTCGTGATCGTGCTGGGAGCCTTCGTCATCGGGTATCCGATCTACGCGTATCTCGACACCCTGATTACCGGCGGCATTCATCGCAAAGGGGATTTGCTGGCGGTCGACCTCAAGGCGATGAGCAGCTTTGAGATCGACCAAAAACGCGGCCAGACCGACGACATCCCGCAAATCTATCGCAACCTCGACGGCAAACGCGTCGAGTTGACCGGCCAGATGTGGGACCCCTACGCCGCCGAGGGCAAAGTCTGCAATTTCACGCTCGTTTACTCCATCACCAACTGCTGCTTCAGCGGCCCCCCCAAGGTGCAGCACTTCGTGCAGGCGACCGTCGTGCCTGGCAAAACGATCGACGTCTACCCCGATTTCGTCGACGTGATCGGCACGCTCCACGTCGGCGTCAAGCAAGGTGAAGGAAAAGTCCAAAGCGTTTATCGCCTGGACGTCGAAAAAGTCACGCCCGGCAAATAAAGAACGCGGAATAAAAACCGGAGCCGGGTTTTTATTCCGCGTTCTTCATCGCGTATTCCGCATTTCTTTTTACTGCCCGCCCTCACCGGGAACGACGCCCGTCTGCGGCGCTTCGATGTTGATGGTTTCCTGGCGGCCGTCGGGGCGGCTGACTTCCAGGACGACCGGATCGCGCGGTTTGTCCTTGCGGATCTGGTTGTACGCGGTTTTAAAGCCGTCCAGATCGGCAACAGGCTTGCCGTTCATCTGCGTGATCAGATCGTTGGCGCCCAGTCGAGCGGCCTGTGCGGCGGCCTGGGGTTGCAGCAATGCCACGACGACGCCACCCGTCGTGGGCGGCAATTTGCGACGATAGGTATCCGAGAAGATCACCTCGCGCACCACAAACCCCAGATCGCGCGCATAGAAGCGGCGGGCCGTATGGAATTGCTTGGGCCGCTCGGCCAGCGTGACGGAAACGTCCTTGTCCGGCTGATCCTTTTCGCTGGGCCGCTTCACCTTCAGCGTGATCGTGTCGCCGACATTGAGCCATTGGATCTTGCGGCTGAGGATCAGCGGCAGCTCCATTGGCAGATCGCCGCGTTCCAGCGGTTTGCCATTGAAGCCGACGATCAGGTCCAGCGTCTTGAGCCCTGCTTTGTCGGCCGGGGAATCCTTCACCACGTCGCCGACCTGAATTGTGGGGACATTTTTCAGCCCGTAATATTCAGCGATTTCCTTGTCCAGGCCCTTGAGCTGGGCGGCGCCGAACCAAGGGAGCTCCGCGTGCTTGTCTCCGGTCGGCGGCGAAGTGACGCCCGGCAGGAAATCGGCCGCCGGGACGTAAATCCTCGCCGGGGGATTGAACACAGGCGAGCCTTCAGGATTTTCCGGGTTGTTCAGCATCGCCTCCAGCGGCGACATCGGATGCACGTAACCGATCACCTGCCCCTTGGCGTTGGCAACCAATCCTCCCGCGGCAGCCAATTCTCCGTCCACCAAGACTTGAAGCACCGGGCCGCGCAAAACGGCCGACACCGTCGCCTCGGTGACGCGTGCCTTGTACCCCGATCCCCTGGGCAACAGGCCCACGGAATAAACCGTGTCGCCGACCTGCGCTGGCGCATCCTCAAATTTCACGCTGGTCCATTTCTGCGGCTCCTTGGCCCTCACAAACGCGAAATTCGACCGCTCATCCCGTGCCACCAGCGTGGCATCGATCTCGGTCTCGTCTTCCGTGTCGCTGGGGATGATGATCTTGAAATCCTTCATTTGATCGTCGGTGATCGCGTTGGGGGACACGATGCCGATCGAGATAATCACCAGCCCGTCATCACTGATGATGATCGCCGGCGTGATTAATTCCTGCGATCCCAGCTCGTTGGCGTACGTATATTTGACCGCGACGAGAGAAGGCTTGAATTTGTCGTACATGGAGCGGGCGGTGTCGCTGGCCGGCGCTGCCGCGGCTGTCAGCGCCAAAGCGGCGGCAATGCACCCGATCATCGATAGCCTGCGAATCATGGTTGCTCCTAATGAAAGCGAGAGGATCAAGGAAGACCGTTTAATTTTCCGGTTCGGAACTGGGCGCGTATTTCTTTACTTCAAGGATCGTGTTGAATTCGTTGCGGTCGCGCCGAACGACCAACAACACGCGGTCATCGTTGTGATCCACCGACTGATTGTAAAGCTTTTGGAATTGCGCCAAATCGGTCACCGGGTCTGAATTGACCGAAAGGATCACGTCTCCCACGTCCAGATGTGCTCGCTCCATCGGCTCGCCCGTCGCGACGCTGGTGATCCAAACCCCCGCGATCTTGTCGAGCTGGCGGGCGACGGCGAAAGGCCGTGTCACATCGCGCACCGAAGCGCCCCACTTGGGAGTTTCCCATTCGTCGCCGAAATATCCTTCCAGCAGCACCGGGCGCGTGGTGAGGCTCAAAATGTCCTTGCCGCGCTTCACCGTGAGCTGGGCATCGGTATCCAACGGCAGATCGGCCAATCGGTCGCGAACGGCGGCCAGCTCCTCGGGAAAACGAACATCCGTCGGCGTTCCATTGACGGCCATCAGGATGTCCTGCGCCTGGCCTCCCGCGCTGGAATAGGGGCCGATCGGATCGACGCTGTCGATTCGGACGCCTTTATTGAGATCGACGTCGTAAAAAGACTCCAACTGGTTCATCGGCTTGAGTTGAAAGCCAAAGTCGACCCGATCCACCTTCCCTTTTTGCGTGGGCGTGGCGGTTTTAAGAATCGCGGCGATGACCGGCTTGGCGGTGTCGATCGGAATCGCGAAGTTGAGATTTTGACCGCCGCCTCGTGTGTTGATGCCGACGACTTTTCCGCTCATGTCGACCAGAGGCCCGCCGCTGTTGCCGGGATTGATCGGCACATCCATCTGAATCCAGTTGGAGAAATCACCGGTTTCATATCCGTCGATGTTCATGCGCGGGCCCGGCTGATCGAAAAAAGTGCGGTCGGTGTTGGACACGCTTCCGCGGGTCACTGTGCGGGCCAGGCCGTAAGGCGTTCCAAACGCCATCACATCCTGACCAACGACCAGGCCCTTGCTGTCACCCAATTGGGCCGAGCGGAATTGAATTTGCTTCTTGGCGACTGTGTCCGCGTCCATCTGGATGATTGCCAGGTCGGTCCAGTGATCGTCGCCAACCAGATGAGCGGGAACCCGCTCTTTGTTGGCCAGGGTCACGTAAATTTCGACAGCCCGTCCAGCGACGTGATAGTTGGTGAGGATTCGCCCCTGCTGATCGATGATGACACCCGAACCGTTGCCGCGCTCCAAAGACTGCTTGCCCTCATTGAACCGGGCCTGGGCAACATCCACGCGGACGACCGCCGGAGATATGGCATCCGTAACCGCCGACACGCGCAGCGGGGTGGCCTGTGGGTAGGGATCGGGCGGCGGCGCGGCCTGACAGCCGGCTAAAAGCAGGGCGGCACCAATACAACCGGCCAATAGTCGCGATGTGTTGTTGTTCATGTATCCTTTGAGTGGGGGATAACATGCGCGAATCACACAATTGTCGCAACCCCGGACGTGGAATTCGGCGAAAACTCCCGGCAACCCATTCGAGCCGGCAGAACCGAGAAAATCCAGAAAAGTGCAGGCGGGAGCAGCTCTATTGGCCGCCCCCGCCATGCGGGTGGTAAAATCAGACGCGCCGAACCGTTATTTCGCTCCCACCTGTTTGCGGGCGTCATTCAGCTTGGTCTGCGCGGCCCTGTCATCGGGATTGACCTGGACAATCTGCTCGTACAGCGGGATCGCCTTGTCGAATTGCTGGCGAGAGTAATAGGCGTCGGCCAGCCCATACGTTCCCGCGTTGACTCCTGGAAATTGCTCGACCATCTGCTGCCAAAGCTTGATGGCCTCGTCCATGCGGCCCTGCTGCTTGTTCACCAGCGCCAAACCGTTCATCGCCCCGGCCGCTTTGGGATCGATTTTCAGTGCGGCCTCAAAGCTGGATTGTGCCGTATCGAGCTTTCCGGTCCGCACCGAGAGCCAGCCCATGCCATTCAAGGCATCGGCGTCATTGGGATTGGCCGCGAGGACTTGCTCAAAAAGCTGACGCGCTTTGGCGAAATTGTTTTGGTTCAACGCCTGCCAGCCCTGCTGGACGCGCGGGTCCACCTGGGCAGCCGGCGAGATCAATTGGCGCAAGTCATCGGGCAGATTCTTGTCCTGCGCGGCCCGCAACATACGCCGCGCAAAATCCGCGTCCGTTCCGGCGGCCTGGCCGGAATCAATGATCTTTTGCGCATAAACGGCGGCCTGGTCCCATTTCTCCGTGAGCAGATAAATCTTGGCCAGACCCCAACAGGCCGCCGGCGCTGATGGCGCGGCCCTCAGAAGGCAGGGTTCCGCTTTGTCGAATTGATTGCGGCTGAAATAGATCTGGCCCAGGCCGTTCAGAGCGGCGGGATGCTTGGGATCGAGCTCGACGATGTGTTGAAACGTCTTGAGGGCATCATCGGCGTGACCGGAATTGAATTGACTCCAGCCCAGCCCATTCCACGCCTCAACCAGGTTGGGGTCGGCCTGAATAGCGGCTTGGAATTTGGAGATGGCGGCATCGTACTGCCCCTGCCGCCAAAGCTGCATCCCTTCCCGAGTAAGTTCCTGCGCACTTTCGCCGCCAGCCATCGCAACGGGAGCTGATGGAAGCGTCTTGTGTGCTTGGAGTAAAAGCAATAAACCGAGACCAAAAGCGGCGATCATGGTCAATCCTCCGAGAGACAGCAGGAGAATGCGCAGCCGCGTTTTGCGACGGCGGCGCTCCTCGTGCCGCAGCGAGGAGACGAGCAGTCCGTCAGCCCGTTTCATCGCTTCTTCCAGCCGCGATTCTTCCTCCTGGAACGAGGGTGTCGCGGTAGCACTTCGTTCCGACGTCAACCGGTTGAGAGGATCCATAACCACCCGCACTTCCGACTAGCGTTCAGTGGGCAGCGCCAGACCGACCAAAAACGCGCCCAATGCCGCGATCATTCCACCGACGAGCATGTCCCCCCCCGGCCAAAGGCAAAAACCATCCCAAAAGTGAGCAGGGGCAGACCGATGCAGTAACAAGCTCTGAGGCTCCACTTTTTGCCCGATACCGGCACGGCGCCGTAATCCAAGATTGGAGGTCGATCAGTCATGATGGGTCTTTTAAATCTCCTTGATCAATCGTGCCGCCTCTTCCGCTCCCGCCCGCGATTGGCCCATCGCGTCCAGAACACTGCCTTTGACTTGGCGGGTCTTGGCGATCTCGGTCCGGAGCGCTTCGATCACCTTGTCCAGGCGGGATCGGATCGTCGGATAAGAAACGCCGACCTGCTCGGCAATTTCCTTGAGATTTCCGCCCGCCAGAACGAACATCTCGATAAATCGCTGATGCTCGACAGGCAGGCCGCTCAGACGAGACATGGGAAACGCGGCGTTTACGGCAATGCGACAATGATCGCAGTTCATCTGCGTGACCGTCATGGTCGTGCCGCAGTAGGGGCAATCGCTGCTAATCATGCGTGTGTCGCTCATGAATTTTAATATAATTTAACAGATGGACTATAAAAATCAATATTAATAATTTTTTTATCGATATTAATTCAATTTATTGATTTTCTGAAAATACTTGATCGATCTTCTTTGATCGAAAGCCCAGAGTCGACTTTGCACTGCTCGTCAGCGCGACTTTCTTGACAGCGGCGTCACAGGTAAATAACGTACCGTCGTTCCCACAGCGGCGGGTGCGATCCCGCCGCGTTTTTATCGGGGGGCGTCCTTTGTCCGCGGCCCGCAGGAGTTGATCATGCAACCGGTGATGAAGATCAGTAAATCGCGAAAGCGCAAACGTCGCTCGCATCACGCGTTGCGGCCGATTCACTATGTGCGTTGCCCCCAGTGCGGTAATGCCAAGCTGCCCCACTGCGCTTGCGACAACTGCGGATATGTCAATCCCAAGCTGGCGCTGCAGATGGAAGAAGAGCAGGCGTAGCTCACTCGTCAAACCGCCCCATCAAACGGAGGATGCCGGTGCGAGTCGCGGTGGATGTGATGGGCGGTGATCATGCCCCGACCGAGATTCTGCACGGATGCTGGCAGGCCGCGCCGCTTCTGGACAGTTCCGATGTCGTGCAGCTCGTCGGCGATGAATCCATCATTCGCCAGGGATTGTCTTCAGCCGATCTCACCGCCGAACAAAAATCCCGCTATCAAATCGTCCACACCACGCAAATCATCGCGATGGACGATTCCCCCGTCGATGCCATCCGCGCCAAACCCGACAGCAGCATTTCGGTCATGTGCAAGCTGGTCGCCAAGGGCGAAGCCGATGGCGTGATCTCCGCTGGAAACACCGGCGCCTGCGTCGCCGCCGCCCAGTTGCGGATGCGTCTGTTGCCGGGCGTCAGCCGTCCGGGAATCGCCATCATTCTCCCGACATTCCACGGCCCGGTCGTCATCTGCGATGTCGGGGCCAATATCGCGCCCAAGCCCAAGCACCTCCAACAATACGCCCTGATGGCCGGGGCCTATTCCACCGCTGTCTGCGGCGTTGAAAACCCGCGCGTCGGCCTTCTCAGTATTGGCGAGGAGGATGCCAAGGGGACCGCCACCGTGAAGGAAGCCCGCAAGCTCATGCGGGATGAGCCGCAGATCAATTTCGTCGGCAACGTCGAGGGCCGCGATCTTTTCAAGGGCGTCGTCGATGTCGTGGTCTGCGACGGCTTTGTCGGCAACATCGTCTTGAAATTCACCGAAGGCATGGCCGAAGGGCTCTTCAAAACCATCGCCTCGGAGTTGCAGCAGGAAGCGCCGCAGCTTGCCGATCAGTTTAAGCCCGTCATGAACCGGATTTACGCCAAGCACGACTGGCAGGAATATGGCGGGGCGCCGTTGTTGGGCGTGGGTGGTTATTGCCTGATCTGCCACGGAAAATCCGAGGCTCGAGCGATTAAAAACGCCCTGCGCGTGGCCAAGCAACTGACGGCCAGTAAAATCAATGACAAGATCGTCGAAGAGATCAAGAGCAGCATCCCCGTGGAAGAAGAGTGAAGTGGAAGAAGAGTTCATGAGCACCAGCGTCTCGGCCATTCTCGCAGGATTTGGAAGCCAGTTGCCCGAGCGGCGGCTGACCAACGACGACCTGGCCAAAATGGTCGAGACCAATGACGAATGGATCACCCAGCGCACCGGTATCAAAGAGCGCCGCATGGCCGGCGACGGCGAGACGACCGCAAGCCTGGCCACTTCCGCCGCTCGCAAGGCAATCGAATCTGCAAGCCTGGAACCCAAAGAAATCGACCTGATCATCTGCGCCACGATCACCCCGGAAATGGTTTTTCCCTCGACCGCCTGCTTTATCGGCGCGGGCCTGGGAATGGCCGGCGTGCCCGCCTTTGACATGACCGCCGCCTGCAGCGGTTTTATTTACGCCATGGCCGCGGGGGCAAATTTCATCAAGGCCGGCCAATATCGCAATGTCCTGGTCATCGGCGCCGAAACGCTCAGCCGCATCACCGATTACAAGGATCGCGCCAGTTGCATTCTTTTCGGCGACGGCGCCGGCGCGGTCGTGCTCCAGCGCAGCAGTGATCGCGGTCGCGGCCTGATCTACAACTCGCTCCATGCCGACGGAAACGGCGCCGACGCGATGAAATGCATTCCCGGCAGCCGCTTTCCCATCAGCAAAGAACTCCTTGAACAGCGGCAGCAGTTCATGCAGATCAAAGGCCGCGAGGTTTACAAGTTCGCCGTGACCAAGTTCGAGGAACTCATCCGCGAGGCGATGCGCGCCTGTGAATTGACGGCCGATCAGGTCAAGCTGATCGTCCCCCATCAGGTCAATCAGCGGATCATCGACTCCGCCATGGAAAAGCTCGGCTTCGCGCCCGACAAGGCATTCGTCAACATTCAACACTACGGCAACACCTCCGCGGCCTCGATCCCGATCGCCCTCGACGAAGCCGTACGCGGCGGTCGCCTGCAAAAAGGGGATGCGGTCATCTTCGTGGCTTTCGGAGGCGGCCTGACCTGGGCCAACGCCGTCGTAAAAATGTAATAGCGGGCAAACTTCATTGCTCTAATCTCTGTTTCCTCCAATGGGTTCAAGTCTTTTCATTCTCTGTCCGGGCCAAGGCGCTCAAGCCGTCGGCATGGGCAAAACCCTTTTCGAATCCTCACCGCCCGCGAAAAAGATTTTCGAAACCGCTAATAAAATCCTCGGCTTCGACCTGACATCGATCTGCTTCAACGGCCCCGAAGACAAGCTCAATCAAACCGACATCAGCCAGCCGGCGATCTATGTCACCGGCATTGCCAGCTTCGTCCACGCGACCGAGAGTGGAACTGTAAGTGCCGAATCCGTGACCGCTTACGCGGGCTTGAGCCTCGGTGAATACACGGCCCTGCATTTGGCCGGCGTCTTCGGTTTCGAGGAGGGCCTTAAGCTCGTCTCGCAGCGTGGAAAATTCATGCAGGAAGCCGCCGTCGCCACGCCCAGCGGAATGGTCGCCGTCATGGGAGCGGATGAAACCCAGATCCGCGAGCTTTGCGAGAAAGCCGCTCAGGGGGACGTCCTGGTTCCCGCCAATTTCAACGCCCCCGGCCAGATCGTCGTCAGCGGCTCCATTGAGGCCTGCGGGCGAATGCTCGATGCCGCCGAAGCCGCGGGCCTCAAGTCCGTTCCCCTCAAAGTCGCCGGTGCATTCCATAGCCCCTTGATGCAGTCTGCCGCCGAAAAAATGCGCGCCGAACTGGGGAAAGTCTCTTTCGCCCCGCCGCGAAAAACGGTCTACTCCAACGTCACGGCCGCTCCGCATGGAGATGCCCCGACGACCAAACAATTGCTCGTCGATCAGATCGTCAGCCCGGTCCGATGGGCCCAGACGATGCAGGACCTGGTCCAATCGCCTGGCGCCCGTTACGTGGAATTGTCTCCCGGCCGGACGTTGGCGGGATTGGCCAAGCGAATTGACCGGCGGCTCCCGGTGGAAAGCCTCGGGTAGGAGATTGGTGCATGGATAAGCGTGTGGCATTGGTGACCGGCGGATCGCGAGGAATCGGCGCGGCGATCGTGCGCCGCCTGGCCGGCGACGGGCTTCATGTCGTTGCCGTCGCCCGCAATCTCGAGAAACTCAACGCGGTCTGTACTGAGGCTAACGCTGCGGGCGGTTCCGCCGAAGCCCTTGCCTGCGACATTGCAGATGCCAAAGCCCTAGCCGCCGCGGTCGAAGGCGTAGCCGACCGCCTGGGCCGCCTCGACGTTCTGGTCCACAACGCCGGCATCACCAAGGACGGCCTGATTCTCCGTATGAGCGACGAAGACTTCGACGCGGTCATCGCCACCAACCTTAAAAGCGCCTTCGTGGCCATCCGCGCCGCCGCCCGCCCCATGATGCGGGCCAAGGGAGGCCGAATCATCAACATCAGTTCCGTCTCCGGCGTCGCCGGAAACGCCGGCCAAGCCAATTACGCCGCCAGCAAGGCGGGCCTCATCGGCCTCAGTAAATCCGTCGCCAAGGAGCTGGCCGGCAAGAACATCACCTGCAACGTGGTTGCCCCCGGCTTTATCACGACCGACATGACGGATGTCCTTAACGATCAGATCAAGGAAGGGGTCAAAAATTTCATCCCCCTTAAACGCTTCGGAACCCCGGATGAAATCGCGGCCGTGGTCGCTTTCCTGGCCAGCCCGGGAGCGGGGTACGTCACGGGGCAGGTGTTATTGGCCGACGGTGGAATGGTGATGTGACGACTTATTGCCGTTGGCGGGCAAATAACAACGGACAAAGGACTAATGACAAAGAACAAGGAAGCCGGGACAAATGGCCAAAGCCGCAATTTGCAAATAGCCTCCCCACGGCTATAGTTTTCGCACCTTCGGACCGCGTGGCCCGGGGAATCATGTGTCAGGGCAGGTGAATGATTATGGAAGACATCGAGCAGAAGGTCATTGAAATCGTCAGCGAACAAATGGGCGTGGACAAGAGCGAGATCACGCGGGAGACGCATTTCATCAACGATTTGAATGCCGACTCGCTTGATACCGTCGAATTGGTCATGGAGTTCGAGGACGAATTTGAGCTTTCCATCCCTGACGAGGAAGCCGAGAAAATCCAGACGGTCGGACAGGCAATCGACTATATCAAGGAGCACTCCGGCAAGTAGAAATTGCCCGTTCGCCGGTTTGACCTAAGCGCCTACGATATTGATGTGGCGCGGTTACCGGCCGCCGCCATGAACCATGAGCAAACGCCGAGTTGTCATTACGGGAATGGGGGTCGTCACCTCCCTGGGGGAAACCGTCGATGGGATGTGGGACGAGCTCTGTGCCGGCAAAAGCGGCATCGGGCCGATCACCCGGTGGGATGCCTCCACCTATCCGACCCGCTTCGGCGGTGAATGCACCAAATTCGACCTCACCAAATACGACGTCTCCCGCTTTACCACCGAACGCCTCCAGCCCAAACGCCTCGACCGCTTCGGCCAGTTTGGCATGGCCGCCTCCATCAGCGCCGTCATCGATTCCGGCATCGACTTTGAAAAGACAGACCGCTACCGCTGCGGCGTATTGATCGGCAGCGGCATCGGCGGCATCGAAACCCTTGAAGAGCAGAACAATATTCTGGTCACTCGCGGCATCAGCCGGGTCAGCCCTTTCACCGTCCCCCGGCTCATGGTCAACGCCGCCAGCGGCAATGTCTCGATCCTTTTCCGCATTCACGGCCCCAACACCGCGGTGGCCACGGCCTGCGCGACCGGGGCCAACGCCATCGGCGACGCGGCCCGATTCATCCAATACGACCAGGCCGATGTGATGATCTCCGGAGGCTCCGAGGCCGCCCTCTGCATGCTGGGCATGGGCAGCTTTTGTGCCGCCCGCGCCCTCTCCACCCGCAACGACGAGCCCCAGCGCGCCAGCCGTCCCTGGGACCGCGATCGCAACGGCTTTGTGATGGGCGAAGGGGCCGGCGTTGTCGTTCTCGAGGAATACGAGCATGCCAAAAAACGCGGCGCCAAAATCTACGCCGAAGTGATCGGCTATGGGATGAGCGCCGATGCGTTCCACATCACTGCCCCCGACGAACAGGGAAAAGGCGCCAGCCGGGCCATGGATTTGGCCCTCAAAGACGGCGGCATCAGTGCGGACCAAGTCGACTACATCAATGCGCATGGCACCAGTACCCCCTTGGGCGATCTGGCCGAAACCAAGGCAATCAAGACCACCTTCGGCGACCATGCGAAGAAAATTCCCATCAGCTCGACCAAGAGCGAGCTAGGGCATCTCCTGGGCGCCAGTGGCGGCGTCGAGGCCATCATCACCGCCCTGACCATTTCCCGAAATCTGATCGCTCCCACGATCAACCTCGATAATCCCGACCCCGACTGTGATCTCGATTTTGTCCCCCATAAAGCCCGCGACCGGCGGGTCAACGTCGCGATGAGCAACAGCTTCGGCTTTGGCGGCCATAATGCCTGTTTGCTGCTGCGAAAAGCCTGAAAACCGTCATTAGTCCTTCATGATGAATCCGACACCGAGGACAAAGAACCAATGACAAAGGATAGATACAACCGATAATGCTTGAGTTATGCCCGTCTTACACGCCAAACCCCCTACGGCCCCAACAGCCCCTTCCCAACCGGAGCTGGCTCGTATCCTGCGGCTGAAAGTTCCCCTGGTGGTTCGACTTGCCGAACGAAAACTGAACGTCGCCGAAGTAATGCGCCTGGGGACGGGGGTCATCATTGAATTCCTCAAAGGCAGCGACGAACCCCTGGAACTGCTGGTCAATAACAAGGTCATCGGCGTTGGGGAAGCCGTCAAGGTGGGCGAGAACTTTGGCCTGCGGATCACCCAGATCGGCGATATCCATCAGGTGGTTTCGGCCCTGGGTGCTCAAAATCGATGATCCGCCGGCTCTTCACTTCTCCAAAAATCCAGCCTGAACCGACATTCGCCGTCCGATGATTTCCTGATAAAAACTAGACGGCTGGTTCGGTGTATTGCTAACATACAGACGGTCGGACTTAGGCGGAATTACACACCTTTTGGGAGATTGTTATGCTGAGAAATATCGCGGTGGGCGCCATCGTTCTTTTGGCAGGCTCGGCGGCCATGGTCCGCGCCGATGCAAAAGACGATATCAAGGCGGCTATTCAGAAGTTGAGTGACAGCCCCAACTACAGTTGGACAACCACGACCGAAACGCAACGCGGCACCAATACGTCCGACGGCGCCACGGAGAAGGATGGATACACCACCTTCACCGTCGGTTTCGGCGACAACCAGACGCCGGCGGTCAAGAAGGGGGATAAGGCCGTCCTCAAAACCGATGACGGCTGGCAGACTCCCGCCGAAGCGCTCGCCGCGGCCGGCGATCAGCCCGGTCCCGGCGCCTTCATGCCCCGCCAAGTCCAGGCCTTTCGCACACCGACCGTGGTGATGGCGGACTATTTCGACAAAATCAATGACCTGAAACAAGCCGATGATGCGATCGCCGGCACCCTCAGCCCCGATACGGTTAAGCCGATGCTCGCGCGCGGTGGCCGCCGTGGCGGTGGAGGAGGAGGCGCCGGCCAGACCCCTCCTGAAGTCAAAGATCCCAAAGGCAGCGTGAAGTTCTGGGTCAAGGACGGCGTCCTGACCAAGGTGGAGCTGACCCTCAGCGGAACCATCACCTTCAACGATCAGGACCGCGACGTGAGCCGCACCGTCACGACTGAATTCAAGAACGTCGGCACGACCAAGGTTGATGTCCCCGATGAAGCCAAGAAGAAGCTGGAACAGCCCGATGCGGCGCCGGCTGCTCCCGCGGCCCCGGCCAATCCGCCGGCCCAGTAATCCGCTCGGCGATCATTTCAGAGCCTCAAGAGCCCACGGGTTGCCGTGGGCTCTTTTGTTTTGGACTGATGAAATGAATTACGGAAACAACCCCTTCAAGCGCGTTGCCTCCGCGACCCGGTTGATCGCGATCGTATACGCTGCCGTGCGATAGTCGCAGTCCGCCTGGTCCGCCTTGGCATTCACCGCTTCAAAGCTCCCCTCCATGATCTTCTGAAGCTCGTCCTGGACCTGCTTGGCCGTCCAGAAAAAGTTCTGTAATCCCTGGACCCATTCAAAATAGCTGACGGTGACGCCTCCCGCGTTGGCCAGAATATCCGGCAACACCGTCACCCCGTTGTCCCGCAAAATCTCATCCGCTTCGGGCGTGGTTGGGCCATTGGCCGCTTCCACGACGGTTCGCGCCTTGATATGCGGCGCGACCTGTGCGTTGACCGTATTTTCCATCGCAGCCGGGATTAGAACATCACATTCGCAGGTGAGCAGCTCTTCGTTGGTGATCGCCTCGGAATTGGGGAAATCGTGCAAATCGCCGCGCTCCCGATAATAGAGCCCGGCCGCTTCGACGTCGATCCCATGCTCGTCGTAAATCCCGCTGGCCCGCTCGGTGATCGCGATGATCAGCGCCCCGCGCTCATCCAGCAGCCGCGCCGCGTGGAAGCCGACGTTGCCGAATCCCTGGATGGCGATTCGCGCCCCCTCCAGCGTTTTGTTCTGCTTGGCGAGAAACGCGCGCAGGACGTTCATGACGCCGCGGCCCGTTGCTTCCTCGCGTCCGACCGAACCGCCCAGGTGCACTGGTTTGCCCGTGACGACCCCCAACTCCTGGTGACCGACCATCATACTGTACGTATCCAGCACCCAGCTCATGACTTGCCCGTCGGTGCCGACGTCCGGCGCCGGGATGTCCTGCATTGGCCCAATGATCGGCATGATTTCGCTCGTATACCGACGCGTCAGGCGCTCCTTCTCGCCGGCCGAAAGTTTCCGCGGATCGCACACGACGCCCCCCTTGGCTCCCCCGAACGGAAGATCGACCAGCGCGTTCTTCCACGTCTGGAGCATCGCCAGCGCAATCACTTCGTCGCGATTGACCGATGAATCAAACCGAATTCCCCCCTTGAATGGGCCCCGGGCGTGGTTGTGCTGCGCTCGATATCCCGTGAACACCTGGATGCGCCCGTCATCCATCTTCACCGGGCACGACACCGTCAACACGCGCTTCGGCGATGAAAGCACCTCACGCCAGATCGGATCGAGCCCCATCGTCTGATACACCCGATCAAAATAATGATGCGCGTTCTGCCAGAATTTTGAATGCTGATCCGCCTTGGGACGAAGCAGGTCGGTGTTAGACATGGTGGGATAGTGTAGCAAAGCGAATGCTGAATAATGAATGATGGATGCTGAATAGACGAAAAAGCCGCCCGATGGATTCTTTACTCCGCATTGGGCACTTCCCCTACCGGCTTTGCTTTCGAATCGTCATATCAAAATTCTTCACCATCGACTTGTACATCGACCAGACGGCGAATGCATAAGCCGTGATGGCGATCAGGCACAGGACAAACGCGGTGATCCGCGAGCTCATCGGGTCGCCCCCCGTGCTGGCATCATACGCGGTGAATTGCCACGGATTGATCAGCATCGTCAGCAGGGTAAAGGGGCTGAATGTTCCCAGCGCGACCGCCATCTGAGACGGCAGCCCGTGGGAATTGAGCATCCCCCACCCGCACCATCCCAGCACCGCGCAGGCGCCGACGACCATTCCCACGCTGCTCATCACCGCGCGGACCGTCGTCCGGCACCGCAGCGACATCTGCATCCCCAAAATCGCCGCGAACGCGCACACGATGATCAGCATCGCCGGGATCATGATCAGCGCCTCGGGAAGGATGATCCACTGGAAATCGGCGTCCCCCGCCGCCAGCCATCGCAGCAAATCGTGTGCGACAAACAACAGGACCCCGACGACCGGCACCGCGATCAGCGGCAGCACAAAGCTCACCAACCCGCGCAGTTTTCCCCAGATGTAATACCGGCTCGTGATCGGGGTGCTCAGCAGCAGATCCAGCGTCCCGTCCTCCTTTTCCCGCGTGACCGTGCTGGCGGCGGTGTTCGAGATGATCAGCAGAATCACCGACACTTCCACGATGCTCAAGCCCAGCATCCATTGCCGCGCCTCGTCCTCGCTGAGCTGACGGGAAATGGGCGCCAAATCGATTTCCGCGATCTTTCCCTGCCCGTCCATGATCACGCTTTTGACGGCAAACCGCTTCGACAGATCGTCGTTCGTCCCGCTCACTCCCTCTTTGTCGCTGGGCCCCAGCTTGTCGAAGAGTTTCACTTTCACCGCCGAGCTGACCGGCAAATCCTGCTTCTGATCGCCCTGAATATACAGCGTATTATGCGCCGAGTCGTAACCCGCATCGATGAACTGCCGCGGCGAAGATTCCGTCATGTAGAGCACGAGCATCACCAGGGCCGCGGCGATGCCCAGGAGCATAAACCCATACCGGAGGATCGTTGCCCGCGCTGCCGATCCCTTGGTCCGCGCCTCGCGCCACGCGATCGGATTGTTCCAGACAAAGCGCGGTTTAC
>CAZCKE010000003.1:8335-27954 GCA_964499005.1 uncultured Tepidisphaeraceae bacterium | reverse complement strand
GCTCATCATCAAGTTCATCAACAATCTTGCCGGCACGATCGACGGCGATCCGGCAGTCCGGGGCCGCCTCAAGGTCGTCTTCCTGCCCGAGTATTGCGTTTCTCAGGCCGAAAGGCTCATCCCTGCGAGCGACGTCTCGAATCAGATCTCGACCGCGGGCTACGAGGCGAGCGGCACGAGCAACATGAAGTTCATGATGAACGGCGCGCTGACGATCGGCACGCGCGACGGCGCCACTATCGAGATGGCACAAGAGGCGGGCGAAGAAAAATTCTTTCTCTTCGGGCTGACCGCCCGGCAGGTGGCGGACAGCCGGGATTGGTACAATCCTCACTGGCACCACGACAATGAGCCAGAGACCCGCGCGGCCCTCGACTTGATTTTTTCCGGCCATTTCAACCGCTCCGAACCGGGTATCTTCGATATTCTTCGCCAGACACTGATCGATGGCGGGGATTACTATATGAACCTGGCCGACCTCAAGTCCTACCTCGACGCCGACGGTCGTTTGGCGCAACTCTATACCGATCCCGAAGCCTGGACGCATCGGGCGATCCTCAACGTCGCCGGATCGGGAAAATTTTCCAGCGACCGGACGATTGCTGAGTACGCCTCTGAAATTTGGGAAGTCGCTCCGTGTCCCGTCGTTTAACTCGGCCAGCTCTATGTGGGACATCCACTCAACAACTCGCCTACTGATGGAAATGAGCCAATCCACCGAGCCTGCCGAGCTTGTTCGGCTTTTCTTCGAGCATGTTCGACGGGGCGCCGATCTGCAACGCGCATTGGTCATGAATAATGCCGGATTGTCTTTCCCAAGCTACCGTCTGGTTCACCATGTCATTTCGAGCCAGGAAACAGGCTGCTCCGTGTTATCCTGTGATGAAATTCGCGTCGGGGGACTCCTGGCGGAACTTCTCTACAACGGAAAATTCGACAGCCTGGTCGATTTTGCGGTCGACCCCTCCGATCCCGCCTTTGACCTGCTTGCCGGCAGCCGATCATTAACCGCCTTTCCGCTTTTCGAACGAGGATCGCCCGCCGGACTGGTTGTGATGCTCAGCGCCTCGGCCAGATTGCAAAATGCCGCCGAACGTTGCGCCCTGGCGATGGTCAGTTCCCTTCTGGGCCGCGCGATTGAAACCCAAAAGCTGGCCAATCAACTGGCCACTACTTGCCGATTGCTCGATTCCGAACTGGAAGCGGCTGCGAGTGTTCAACGCTGGCTGCTCCCCTCGTTGCCGGCGATCGACAATCTCCAGATCGCCGCGTCATACCGAACCGCTCGGCACTCGGGGGGAGATTATTATGACCTGGGACTATTGCCAGACGGCCGGCTTGGAATTCTCATCGCCGACGTCAGCGGAAAAGGCGCTCCCGCGGCCGTCATCATGGCCATGCTGCGCTCGATCGTCCACGATGAAATGGATCGGGCGAGACTCACCGGCCCCGCAGCCCTCCTGGATTATGTTGACAATCGTCTGCGTGCTCTGAGTCTCCCGCAGCGTGGCGCATTCGTCTCGGCTTTTTGCTGCACTTTGAATATGGCCACCGGTGCCCTGGTCTATTCGAACGCGGGACATCCTCCGCCGCGCCTGTTGCGCGAGAGAGATCGAATCGTGGTCTCGCTTGATGGGGCGAAAACGATTCCTTTGGGTCTACTCGACGAACCATCCACGCATCTCGAGGAAACAATCCTGTTCCTGCCCGGCGACCTCGCGTTGTTCTATACCGACGGGATTACCGAAGCGCGCTCGCTAGCGAGTGAGTTTTTCAACGTCGAGCGTCTGGACCGGGTCTTGTGCGATTTATCCGCTCCGATTGCTGCTGACGCAGCCGTCGAGCGTATCACAAAGGCAGTCGCCAGCTTCGAAGCAAAAGAAACGCCGGCCGACGACCAGACACTGGTGGGTCTCGCTCGTTGCCCGCACGTCGAGAACTGCCACAACGCAACTTCACCTTGCATCGTTCCCCGCTGACTGATGTACCCGCTTGTTGGTTGCACCCAATCACGGTCGTTTCCACAACTCGTTCCTGAGAATTAAGCATATCTGCCCGTTGGCCTCATGTACCGCCCCGTAATTTGAATGGCTGGCGCATCCAGCCCGCAAAAGTGTCCGGGCAAATACCCCGGAGGTTGCGTGACTTGTCTGCCCCATTTCTTGCCCCATACGAATTGAAAAACATGGCAAATATGCGTACCATGGAACATCAAGTGCAGTGGATGTAAACCACTGCTTTTGCTGCAAATAACGGCGGCATCTGGAGCTTACGGTTTTGAGTGGATTACGCTCATAACCCGGAGGTCGGAGGTTCGAATCCTCCCCCCGCTACTTCTTGATTCAAAGGGACTTGCGATTTCGCGAGTCCCTTTTTGTTTGGGCAAAGTCAGCCAAATGTACCGTGATGTGTACCGTAAAATACGGTACACGCGCCCAGGGGACTCGCCACAGATTCAACTCCGTTTCTCGCACAATTGGATTCCGAGTAAACTCACGCCATGTCCCTTTTACGATGCTCACGTGTGAGCCTGGTCGTGATGATTATGGTCATTTCTCAAAACAGTTTTGGAGCGAAACCCGATCCCCTTAAACTTTGGTATAACAAGCCGGCCACGGCCTGGGTCGAAGCCCTCCCCATCGGTAATGGCCGACTGGGCGCGATGGTTTTTGGCGACCCCGTTCGAGAGACCGTTCAGCTCAACGAAGATACCGTCTGGGCGGGCAGCCCCTATCGCAACGACAATCCCTTGGCCCTGGAGGCTCTGCCGCGAATCCGCGAATTGCTCTTCAAGGGTCTGTGGGCCGATGCGCAGAAACTCGCCCGGCACGCCATGGTCTCCCCCACCGCTGAGGGAATGCCGTTTCAGACTTGTGGAGATCTCCTTCTCTCATTTCCCGGCCACGAGCAATACCGCGATTACCGGCGTGAACTCGACCTGCAAAGCGCCATCGCCACCACGAGTTACAGCGTCAACGAAGTGGGCTTTACCCGCGAGGTTTTTGCCTCCTTCGATGCCAATGCAATTTTCATCCGTCTCACGGCGGATCACCCAGGCAAAATCGCTTTCGCGCTGGGCCTCAAGCGCGCGGCGTCCGTGAATATTGCGACTGTCGGGCACGATACCCTGATCATGTCGGGAACCACTAGTTCGCATCAGGGCATTGAAGGAAAGCTGAAATTTCAGGTGCGTGCCAAAGTCATTTCCGATGGGGGCGCCATAAAGGCGGCGAATGGCGCGATAGAAGTGTCTAACGCCGACGCTGCAACGATCCTTGTCGCTATTGGCACCAATTTCGAGAATTACGCCTCGCTCGCAGCCGACCCCTCACAACGTGCCGAAGCAGCCCTCACCGCCGCTTCGGCTACGGACTACGCTGCCGCCCGCCGTCGCCACATCGATCGCTACCAGCGCTTTTTCAATCGCGTGAAGCTCGACCTCGGCACCAGCACTGCCGCCGATCGTCCGACGGATGAACGCGTCAAGGCTTTTGCGACCGCCAACGATCCCTCGCTTGTCACCCTTCTGTTTCAATTCGGACGCTATTTACTGATCAGCAGTTCCCAGTCCGGCGGACAACCCGCCAACCTGCAGGGAATTTGGTGCGACCAACTCCAGCCCATGTGGGACAGTAAATACACGGTCAACATCAACCTGGAGATGAATTACTGGCCATCCGAGGTAACAAACTTGCCGGAGATGAGCGAGCCGCTCACTCAGATGGTGCGTGATCTGGCGGTCACCGGGCGACAGTCCGCGCGGGTGATGTATGGAGCCAATGGCTGGATGCTCCATCACAACACGGACCTTTGGCGGTTCACCGGCGCCATCGACGGTGATCCCGGACTATGGCCGACTGGTGCGGCTTGGCTCTGTCAGCCGCTCTGGGAGAAATACTTGTACCACGGCGACCGAAGCTATCTCGCTTCCGTCTACCCCATCCTGAAAGGCGCCACGGAGTTCTTCCAAAGCTTCCTCGTGGAGGAGCCGACCCACCATTGGCTCATCGTGTCCCCATCATTGTCGCCGGAAAACGCTCCCATCAATATACGCCACGATTGGCTGACCATCGCATACGGCGTGACGCTCGACAACCAACTGCTGTTTGATCTCTACAACGAGACGATCGCCGCCGCCGAGATTCTCAGCGTGGACGCCGATTACGTCGCCCAACTCAAAGCAACCTTGCGCCGCTTGCCGCCGATGCAGATCGGGCATGTGGGCCAACTTCAGGAATGGCTCGAAGATTGGGACAATCCCACCGATCACCATCGGCATGTTTCTCATCTCTACGGACTCTATCCCGGCAGGCAGATTTCGCCTTACCGTACGCCGGAACTCTTTGACGCGGCCCGCACCTCCCTGCTTCAGCGCGGCGACGCCTCGACCGGCTGGTCGATGGGATGGAAAATCAATCTTTGGGCCCGCTTACAGGATGGAAACCACGCCTATCGACTCATCAAAGATCAGATCGTTTTCGTGCCCTCTTCACGGCAGCACACCACCGACTATGACCACGGCGGCGGCACATTCACCAATCTCTTCGATGCCCATCCGCCGTTTCAGATCGACGGCAATTTCGGCTTCACCGCGGGCATCGCCGAAATGCTCGTGCAGAGTCATGATGGCGCGATTCAACTGTTGCCCGCGCTGCCCGACGCCTGGCCGGACGGCAGCGTCAGCGGGCTTCTGACTCGTGGCGGATTTGAGATTACGTCCCTGGAATGGGCCCACGGCCACTTGGCGCGCTTCTCGATCAAATCCAATTTGGGCGGTAATTGCCGTCTTCGCGTCTCTCGGAAATTGATCGGGCTCGGCAAGATCGAACTTCTTCCGGCCGACGGTGAGAATCCAAACCCATTTTTCGTCACGTTTAAGCAGCCGAAGCCCATGATATCAAACCAAGCCAAACTCAATCCGCCCGGAGTGCCAGCAATCCATCTCTATGACTTCCAAACCGTCCCCGGCGGCGAATACACATTCGAGGCTACTGATCAATGAGATCACCTTCGCCTTTATGATGAATTGATATTCTTCAATTTGGCGAGAAAGGACTGTACATGTCAAACCGCGCTCACTTGACTTGGGCGATCGTTTTGTCTGTCATCTCAATCGGATCAATCGGGGCCGCGCCATCAACCGACGATATGCCCGCGTTTCAGCCAGACAATCGCATCCTCTTTCAAGGCGATTCCATCACCGATATGAACCGCGGTCGCACCGCCGACCCTAATCACATTCTCGGCCACAGTTACGTATTTTTGATCGCCGCCAAGTATGGCAGCCGTTTCCCGGAAAGGCATCTCACCTTCATCAATCGCGGAGTCAGCGGCAACAAAGTAAACGATCTGGCCAAGCGATGGAAAGCAGACGCGTTCGATCTCAAGCCTGATCTCTTAAGCATTCTGATCGGCGTGAACGATCTCAATAGCGGCCTGAGCGTCGAGCTGTACGAACAGCAGTATGACGGTTTGCTTGCCGATACCGTCAAGACCATGCCAAATGTCCGTCTCGTGTTATGCGAGCCTTTCGGGCTTCCGGTTGGAAAAAAGAAGGATGATTGGGATGCCTATCACGCTGAGCTTTCAAAATATCAGGCGGTCGTCGCAAAACTAGCGGAAAAATACCATGCGACATTCGTGCCATTGCAACATGTCTTTGACGATGCCTGTAAACGCGCCCCCGCCGATTACTGGATCTGGGACGGCATTCATCCCACGTTTAACGGACAGCAATTGCTTGCCGACGAGTGGACTCGCGCGGTCGATGAGGACTGGCGCAAGTCCCATCCATAATTCACTCACTTCGCCGGCGTTATCTTGAAGACATAAGCATCGTCGCACGGCTTATTCTGCATGGGTTCGATCGCCAAAGCATCCGCGCCCTGCGACCATCGAACCTTCTCCGGACTCCCGAGCAGTTGGATATTCGCGATCGCCTGATCCAGCAGCTTTGAGTCTTTTCCCAATGACTTTACATGCAATGTCTTGCTCGGCCAGCCCATCGTAATGGCATAGAGCACATCGCCTTTTGTGGTAAAGCGCACATCGTCGGCCGTCAGGGGCTTTCCTCTTCCTTCATTGAACCCCTGGGCCCTGATCGCCGCGGCATGTTCCGATGCGGGGCCTTCACCATAAACCTTCCACGGCCGGGTTCCAAAAATCGCTTCGCGGTTGACGTCCATCCACGCCGCAATCCCTTCGACGACGGCCAACTCATCCGAGTCGATCGTGCCGTCGCCGCGCACCGGGATGCTCAGCAACAGGTTCCCATTCTTGCTCACGACATCCGCCAGCGTCTGAATAACCGTTTTGGTGCTTTTGTACCCGTGCCGCTCAAAGATGCCGCGATCATAATGCCAACTGCCAATGCACGTGTCGGTCTGCCATGGCAGCGGCTCAATCGTGTTGCTCTGCCCGCGCTCGATGTCCCACACCATGCAATGGCGTTGCTGTTCATTGAGTATCTTGCCGAACAACACCCCCTGGAGCTTCCCGTCATTCCATTGCATGCTGGAATTATAGTAGTGGGTCGCGATCTTCAGCCCCGCGTCACTGACCGGATAAAGCGGCAGCACCGTGTCGTCAAAGTAGATCAGATCAGGACGATATTTGTTGATCAGGTCGATCGTGCGGTTATAGAACTTCTGGCAATACGCCGCGTCGGGAACGCTGCTGCCCCTGGCCGCATTCCAATCCCATTCCAGCCTTCTGCCCGGCACATGATTTTGCGCGTACAGGTCCTGGGGATCGTATCCCTCCCACCACAATCCGGCGCCATTCGCCTTGGTGAGCTTGCCGTCGTACGGCACGCCCGCCAATGGCCCTTTCTTGTCCGCTCCCTGGGACACTTCATACCAACTCCACGCGTGCGCCGCATGAACGCTCACGCCAAAACGCAGCCCATTGTCCCGCGCCGCCTTCGCCCAGCCTCCGATCAAGTCCTTCTTCGGGCCCATGTTCATCGAATTCCAAGGCTGATATTGGCTGTCGAAATTGTCAAAGTTGTCGTGATGATTGGCTAACGCAAAGAAGTATTGCGCTCCCGCTCGCTTGTAGAGCGCCAACAACTTCTGCGGGTCCCAGTTTTCAGCCTTCCATTGGTGAATGACATCCTTGAAACCAAACTTCGAGGGATGGCCATAGTGCTCGACATGGAATTTATAGTCACTGTTCCCCTCCTGATACATTTGCCGGGCATACCAATCCCCATGCTCAGGCTCACATTGCGGGCCCCAATGCGCCCATATTCCGAACTTCGCGTCCCGATACCATTCAGGGACTTGGTATTGCGAAAGAGATCCCCACGAAGGTTGGAACGGCCCCGGAGCCACACTGAGCCCCTCCGGCGGCGTAATGGATACGGACACGGGCGCAGATGCTGGTTGGCTGGCCGGCGCGGCGGCAGGTTTATTGCTCAACTGTCCAAAAACCCGCGACGCCAATCCCGCAACTCCCGTGCCTGCCAGCAACTGAATGACACGGCGTCTGGACACTCTCATGGTTTCCTCGGTTTGTTCAGGTTGATCAAGTAGCGAAAATTTGTCTATTTCAATATAAACAACATGGTTGCAAATGGAGAAACGGCTTTAGGCATGTCGATTTTTGACCGCGATTTGGACTCGTCCATTTCCTGCCAAGTCACCGAGGCACGCAGGTTTTTCGACTTGGTGCCGTCGCCTTCGCTGTTTGTTGTCATCAAAATCATTTAGGCGCACATTATCAGTGTTATGAATTGCCGCCTTCCATTCACCGGCCGTCAATGGTCGTGAAGGTCAATGCGGACCTGGTAGGCCATACCATTCGCCTGGGAGTGACATGTTGGTTGATCCTTCCATGGACAGCTAGTTCGATCGCGCGTTCAATTGTGCCAGCAGTTCTTTCGCTTTGGGAGCTGCCGCGCTATCTGGATATTTGTCCAGCAGCTCGTTCAACTTCGCCTTGGCACGGTCCGGCATATTAGAATCGATGTAAGTCTTGGCGAGCATTAAAAGAGAATTGGCCGGATCTTCGATTGAGCTGGGACTAACGGGCACCGCCGCCGGGCCAGATTCGCCTGTCTTGCCGGCATCGGCTGTTTCGCTCGCTATGGGTTCGGTTTTGACGGGTTCATCCAGCAACTTATTCAGCAGTTCCTCGTCAAGGTAAACCACCTCAATGTCCCGCAACTTTCCGTTACGGTCGATAAGGAAGCTTGTTGGAATGGCGTGAACGTCCATTTGCTGAGAGAGCGTGTTCCAGCTATCGGGTCCAGCGGGGCTAAACGACTGCGGCCACTTCATCCCTTTATTCGTCCAGAGAAAATTCTTCAAGTCAGATAGCGAGTAGTCATTGGAAATGCCGAGCACCTCCAGCCCCTTGGAATGATCCGCCTGATAAAGTTTGATCAATTCCGGAAGAGCCGCGCGGCAGGGCGGACACCATGTGGCCCAGAAATCGAGCACGATCACTTTTCCCTTCCAATCGGCGGTGGAAACCCGTGTGCCGTCCAGCGCCTTGATGGTGATCTTGAAAGGCCTGCCGAGTTTCACCGGCTGGCTGTGGTATTTTATAGCGGCCGCACCCTCCTTCAGGTCGTTGTCGACGATGTCGCGAAGCGACTCAGCGAGTCCGTCCGAATCTGCTTGATATCTGGCCATCGTCAGCGCCGCGTCCACCAGCAGATCTTCCTTCGGATTCGCTTTGGCGAGCGATTCGAAGTTCTTGACGATTCCCTGCTGGGTCGCTTCATCGGCAGAATTCCACCATCGATACATCATCAGGCCAATCTTGCCGAAAAGGGCCTCGGAAGGCACCTCGCTGGCGGATGAATCGGTCAGCGACTTCAGAGCGTCGTCATGCCCGTACAACGCCAGGCAAACGAGCGCGAGGCACCTATCGAATTGCATCGCGACGGCACGAGCGGGAGAAACTTTTGCCAACTCGGCATAGAGATTGGCTAAATGCTGTAGTGAAGGACCAATCTTACCCTTCATGAACTGCCGGTAACGGGGATCAAATCGATCCGCCATGGGATACGAGGGAATAGCCCCTTCGCTCGTTTTGATATCCGCTTCGATCTGGACGGCGGTACGTTTCGTTTCTCCGCTGGCACGATTGCCAGAGATTAATTCAACGAGGCAGATGCACGTAAAAAGCACAATTGGCCGGACTCGATCAAACCGCATAGTTTCCTCCCCCAATAGATGGGGCACTACCGCCAGCGATAAGAACGCTCTCACTAGCTTATTTCGTGGAGATCGTCCCGTCCAGCGAAGCACTCAACACGAATCAATCAACGTTGACGCAAGGCCGCAGGAGAGATAGCAAACCCCAGCGGCCATAATGATTTGTGATTTCAAATCTGATTTCCGTGATCGCGCTCCACAGTTTGACCGCTCGCCGCAACTCTCAAATCACAAAGGACTAAAAACCACGGACTGGCCACGCGCATTCAATCGCAAATCCCATCCTTCATTAACCACCGCTCTACAACCACTCTTTCCTCACCACCCCCGCCATCGCCTCCACGTGCGGCATCCGTAAACACTCCACATGCGACCCCGGCACGCGCTCGATCCGGCATTGCGGCAAGTAATCCCGCACCAGGCGAAATCTCGGGTCCGCTTCCTCCGTCAAGTCCGGCCCATCCGCCATTAGCGCCAGCACCCGCCCCGTATATCTCCGCGGCACATAATGCCGCAGCGCCTCTCGAAACGCCTGCTCGACAAATCGCCGATATGCCGCTCCCGCGCGCCGACCGCTTCGTCCTCGAATCTCATCCGTTGCGAGCAACAGCCTCCATCGCATCGCACGAAAGAAATGCCCGATCGAATCCCCCCAACGTTTGTGCCGCCGATTTTGCCTGGTCCCCGGCATTTGATTGGGCACCGACGCATCGATCAACACCACCTGCTCCACCCGCTTGCCTCGTTCCGCCAGGCATTGGGCAATTTCCAGTGCCAGCAGCCCCCCCGCGCAATGTCCCGCCAGACTGCACGGCCCCGTCGGATCGTGCGCCATGATCTGCTCCGCATGAACCGCCGCCAGCTTGCGCAGTGTCCGCGCCGGCCAGTCCCCCAGTACTCCGGGCGACTGCAGAACAAACAGCGGCCGATCCTCTCCTAGACGGCGTGACAGCGACCAGAAATGAAACACCTCCCCTTCGGCCCCATGCACGAAATACAATGGCGGACGTTCTCCTTTGGGCTGAATCGGCACCAGGGTCGAGCACAAAGCCGCCCACTGCTCCGACAGCGCCTTGGCTTGCTCCGCGACCGTCCCTGCTTGTAAAAATAAGGTCAACGGCGGCAGTCGCCCAAACTCCTCCTGCACCCGGCTCACGATCGCTGCCGCCTGTAGCGAATCCCCTCCCCGCGCCAGAACATCATCATTTCGCCCAATCGGCGTCCATCCCAGGACCGATTCCCAAATCCCAATCAGCCTCTTCTCCAGCTGGTCCCGCCCCGGCAGGATTTCCCGCCCCGTCCTCGCCGATATCGGCGGCGGCAGCGCCGCACGATCAAGCTTCCCCCCCTGCCCCATTGGCAATTCGTCCAACACCACCAGCGCCTGCGGCAGCAAGCCCGCGGGGAGAATCGTCCGCAATTGCCGCCGCCAGATGCGCGGGTTGGCATAGCGCGGCTCTTTGGCCGTCACATAAGCCACCAGTTTTCGCTCGCCCGCCTGCGGCTCCCAGACCGTTGCTGCCGCATCGCGCACATTCTCCAGCTTGCGCAGCGCCGCCTCCACTTCGCCCAGTTCAACCCGCTGCCCGCAAATCTTCACCTGATCATCGTTTCGGCCATGCCATTCGAGCGCTCCATCCGACCGAATGCGCCCCAGATCGCCCGTTGCATGGGTGATCATTTCCGCTTCGCGCGCAGTGCCGCCCGGCTGCCAATAGCCGCGATTGAGATACGCACCTCGCACCACGATCTGGCCCATTTCTCCCCTGGCCGCCTCTTTGCCGTTCTGATCGAGAATCAATACCTGCGTATCCGTGGCCGCAAAACCAACCGGAAGCGGATGAACAAACGAAGTATCGCGCTTCAATTCCATTTGCGTGATCGTGCCGGTCTCTGTCGTCGCGTAGGCCAATTCAAAACGGCACTGCGGGCCAAAGTGCTGAAAAAATCGTTCCAGGTCGGCTGGAAGCAATAACTCACCCGCCATGCGCACCCAGCGGAGTGAAGTTAGTGGGGATTGCTTTTCCAAAACTTCCGTTAGTTTGCGCAAGACGGTCGGCACGGATTGGATGATGGTGATCCGCTCGCGGCGCAGCCAATCGGCCATTTGACCGATTCCGGCTGATCCCGGGGAAAATGGCAACAGCGTCGCGCCGCAGAGCAGCGATCCAAAAAGAGGCGGAATCGCCGCCCCCAGGCCGGCATGAGTGATTAACCCAACCCGGTCCTCGCTGGTGGGATTGGCATTGTGGTGAAAGCAGCAGGCCCGCCGGATCAACCCGCCATGGTCGAGCACAATCCCCTTGGGTTGTCCCGTTGATCCGCTGGTATAACTGACGCATGCAAGACTCTGACCGTTCAAATGCGGCAGCAACATCGAGTCCCCGCTCGGCCATGATTCATCGAAGGTCAATACCGCCAAGCCATCCCCGGCCAGTTCGTCGGCCCGCTGTCGACGGACGGGATCGGTCAAAATCATCCGAGCGCCGCTGTCGAGCAGTAGCGCTCGTAGTCTCTCCCGGGGATGCTCCATATCCAAAGCGACGTAAATTACGCCGGCCTTGAGCGCCCCCAAAATAGCAGCGATCATCAGCACATCCTGAGGCAGCAGCAGGGCCACGGGTCCGGGAGGGCCGCCCGACTGTTTTGATAACATCGCCGCGATTTGCCCGCTCACCTCGTCGAGGCGCTGATAACTCCAGGTCTCCTGCAAGACGACAACCGCCGGGTCATCGGCGCAGGCCGCGACCTGTCTGGCGAATAAATGAGGGATCGAACAATCCTGATCGACCCGATTCAATGGCGCCACGGCTGCCGGCGCCGCATCGAGCGATTCTTCAAGGGATGGCATCGGCCGCTCAATAGATGCCGCTGGCGAATGGGTGTCAAGCATAAATTCAGGCAGGCCGGGGATTTGTCTTGCATCGGAGCATCGCGCTGCGCATACTTCCCCGCCGACGCCGGCTCATTCCGGGGGATCAGCCGCGCTTAATTTGTTGCTATGAACACCATCCCCAGAAAGCCAAATCGCCTGATTGGTTTGATTCGCAGCAGTGGCATCGGACCCGAGGTCATTGATGTTGCCATCCGTTGTTTCAAAACGATCGGCGATCTTTCCAGCGTCTCTTTGCAATTGGATTTTTTTGACCCACAGCCTCGCGAACTCAAGCCCGACGAGGCCAGTTTCAAACGCCTTTGCGAGTTCTACGGCCACATTCGCGAAGCGGGCGGCGTGATCCTGCGCGCCTCGTGCCATGCAACGCTGGTCTATCGCCTTCGCCAGGAATTCGACCTGTTTTACAAACTGGTGCCGATTCAAGTCATCCCCGAACTGGCCCAGGTTTCGGTGCTCGATCTGAAGCGTCTAAACCAAATGGATCTTCTACTCATCCGTGACAACGCGCAGGGCCCCTATCATGCCGCCGAGCAGGTTCACGAAGATGGCGACGGACAGCGAACCATTTCGCTGGATGTCAAATTTGACGAGCGGCGCATCCGGCGGCTGGCCCATGTCGCGTTTGAATTGGCCGTGACACGCCGGAAAAAAGTTCACCTCCTGCTCAAAGGGGACGTGCACCGCCAAATGCTGCGCGTCTGGCTCGAGGCGATGGAGCGTGTGAAAGCGGACTATCCGGATGTCGAATTTGATTGGGATCAACCCGATTGCGGTCTGGCGGATATGTTCATCGCGCCGGGGCGATTCGACGTCGTGATCGCCATGGACGTGGACGCCGACATCATCGGTGACTGGCTAGCCGGTTTGTTGCACGGCAGCCGCGCGCTGACCCCTTCGGGAAATTTCACCTCGCCGACCGGATTTGCCTCCTATCAAACCATCCACGGAACCTGCGACCGTCTGGCGGGAACAGGCAAAGCCAATCCGCTGGGGATGTTGATGGCCTGCGCCATGTTGATGGAATGCTCGCTGGGCATGCTGCGCGAGGCCAACGGCCTGCGCGAGTCGATCCGGCAGGTGCTGGCCCAAGGGTACCGCACCGGCGATATCACCCGCCCAAGCGATCCGCCGGGAATGCTGCTGGGAACCGAGCAAATGGCCCAAAGGGTTTTTGAGCTATTGCCGGCAAATCTGTCTGGGATTGCTCGATGAACTCGCCGGCCGCATTGGTGCTGGTCGACCCGCAGAGCGCTTTTTGCAGCCCCAGGGGTTCGTACTGCCGGCGTCAGGGGCCGCTTCTCGATATTGCCTCGACGCTCCGCCGTTGCCGGAAACTCCAACAGGCCGCTCGGTCTCACCGTGTCCCCGTCTTTTTCACCCAACTCGTTTATAACCCTGACTATTCCGATGCCGGCCTGCTGGTTCACGAGATCACCCCGGGCATCAAAACCGCCAAGGCGTATGCCCGAGGCAGTTGGGACAGCGGCTTCACTTCCTCCCTCAAGCCACTGCGCAACGATGTAACAATTTCCAAAACGCGTTACGACCCGTTCCTGGGAACCCATCTCGAATCAACCCTCCGAAACCGGGGAGTTTCCCAACTGGTAATCGCCGGTGTGCTGACCAACGTGTGCGTCGAATCGTGCGCGCGATCCGCATTCGATCGCAACTTCAGCGTTTCCGTGGTCGCGGACGCGACGACCACCTACTCCGCCCAGGCAAAGCACGCATCGCTGCGGCTGATCCGTCGGCATTTTGGACGTGTCATTACCACGGCCCGGGCACTTCAACTTTTCGACACCTTCGACACCGGCACAACGGCGGGCGATTCAACCCGCAATCGCTCTTGAGTTCCGATGGCCGATACCCGCACCGCGCAGGCCTTGAGCGCCGGCTGATGGCTGATCGGATCGGCCGCATCCGTCGTCGCCTCATTGGGCGAGGCTTCAGGGCACCACAGATCATTCCAGTGCATGGGCATAAACACCGTCCCGCAAGGTGTCGTCGCGCGGAGAACCAATGTACTAATGGCTCTCCCCCGGCGGCTGCGAATCTCGACGCGCTGGCCTGCCGCCAACCTCAATTCCTCCGCATCCTGAGGATTCATCTCCAAAAATGGCTCCGGCAATAAGGCGTTCAACTGCCTCACATTTCCGGTCTTGCTGCGCGTATGCCATTGGCTGTGCACGCGGCCCGTCGTCAGGACCATCGGAAACTCCGCACAGGGTTTCTCGTCCGGCGGCAAATACGGCCGAGCGAGCAGGCGGGCCTTGCCGCTGGCTGTTGGGAAACGGCCATCCGTGTAGCGCCGCCGCGCCGGGCTGGCTAAAACCGGCGCCGGCCACTGCGTCGGGCCCCGTTTGGCCAGCCACTCGTGCGATAGCGCGCTTTGATCGTTGGGCCGGCCCGCCGTCGATCGCGCAAATTCATCGAAGATTGCCGCCGCATCGGTAAATTGCAGTCCCGTCCGAAACTCCATCTCATGCGCCACCTGCTGGGCCCACCACCAATCCGGCCGCGCATCGCCCGGCGGCGGGACGACCTGCTGCATCAGCGATATTCGTCTCTCGCTGTTGCAAAACGTCCCGCTCTGCTCCAGGTTCACCGCCGCCGGCAGCAACACATGCGCAAACCGCGTCGTCTCCGTCGGGAAATACGCGTCCTGTACGATGACCAATTCCGCCCGTTCCAGCGCTCGCCGGATTCGTGGCAGATTCGGCATCGACGCTGCCGGATTGGTCCCGACAATCCAGATCGCTTTCAACACGCCGCAATCCAGCGCGTCAAACATCGCCACCGCGTCGTACCCTGGTTCGTCGTGAATCGTCCCCGGCCGCAGTCCCCAAAACTGCTCCATCTGCCGGCGATGCTCGGAATCCGCAATCCGCCGCTGGCCGGGAAGCAGATGGCTCATATACCCCACATCCCGGCCGCCCATTGCGTTGGGCTGCCCGGTCAGGCTGAAGGGCCCCGCCCCCGGCTTGCCGATTCGCCCCGTCGCCAGATGCAGATTGATGATTGCATTGTTCGTGAACGTCCCTTGAAGCGATTGATTGACGCCCATCGTCCAGAACGTGATTAGCCGCTCGTGATCGGCAATGATCCGAGCCGCGCGGTGAAGCGATTCGATTTCAATGCCGCAGATCTCCGCCACTTTCTCCGGCGGATAATCGTCCAGCAGCGCCGAAAGCTCCGGCCATCCCTCGGTGCTGGCCTGAATAAACCGATGGTCCAGGCAATCGCGATCGCGCAAGAGCCGCATCAGCCCATTCAGCAGCGCCAGATCGGTCCCCGGTCGGACCGCCAGGTGCAGCGTGGCCGCCTGGGCCGTGGCGGTTTTACGCGGGTCGGCCACGATGCAGGCCGCCCGCTTTTTTTTCATCCGCTTGAGCACCCGCTCAAACGTCACTGGATGACATTCCGCCGCATTGGAGCCGATGAAGAAAAACGCATCCGCCAGCTCGATGTCGTCGTAACATGTCGGCGGCCCATCGCTCCCCAGCGAGAGCATCATGCCGCTGGCCGCGCTCGACATACACAGGCGGCTGTTGCTGTCGACATGATTCGTTCGCAGTGATGCTTTTGCGAATTTATTGAAGAAATACTGCGATTCAGTGGTGAGCTGCCCGGAGAGATAAAAACCGATCGCCTCGGGGCCGTGCGACTGAAGAATCTGATTGAGCCGCTCGGAAATGTGCCGAATCGCGCCCTGGGGCGGCACCACGCGCTGCCGGCCCGGCTCCTCGGCCACCATGCAATAGCGCAACCGATTCGGCACCTGAACCGTCAATCCAGCCGTCGCTCCCTTGAGACACAGCTTTCCATGATTGGCCGGATGATGCGGGTCGCCGCGAATACTGATCGAACCGTTGCCATCGGGCGTGGCCAGCAGGCCGCATCCGACGCCGCAATAAGGACATAATGTTTTCAGGGATTGAGCCATGAAACGGCCTGCCAATTCCTAGGGCCTGCCTGACGGATCAGCAACTGCGAGGCGAGGCGAAGCGGGTTTCGATCGCATGCAAGGAGCAACACCTCCAGACGCATGCAACGCCCGCGCGAGGTTTTGAAGCAAGTTCTAGTAGACATCCCGCTGATAGCGTTTGGACTTGGCCAGATCAGACAAAAAGCTTCTGGCGTTCTCTTCACTCATGCCGCCCTCTTTGGCGACGATCTGGCACAGTGCCTCATCGACGTCCGCCGCCATTCGCCTCGCGTCGCCGCAGACATAAAAGTGGGCTCCCCGTTCGATCCAGCTCCAAATTTCCGCGCCGCGCTGAAGCATGCGGTGCTGGACGTAAACTTTTTCGGATTGGTCCCGCGAAAAGGCGGTGTCGAGATATTTAAGCGTCCCATCCTGTTGATAGCGCTCCAGCTCGTCACGATAGAGGTAATCGAATTCTCCGCGCTGGTCGCCGAAGAAAAGCCAATTCTTCCCCGCCGCGTTGGCCGCCTTGCGCTCCTGCAAAAACGCGCGGAACGGCGCGATCCCCGTACCCGGCCCGACCATGATGATCGACGTTGAATTTTCAAACGGCAGGCGAAACCCATGCGAGGGCTGCACGAACACTCGCGCCTTCTGCCCCGGCCTCAACCGATCCGCTAAAAACGTGGATGCCACCCCCTTGCACTGCCGCTGGCGCGAATTGACGTACCTCACCACCCCCACCGTCAGATGCACTTCGTCTGGATGCGCCTTGAGCGATGACGCGATCGAATAAAGCCGCGGCTGAAGCGGACGCAGCGCCGCGACAAAATCCCCGATCGGCGGCTGAACGCTCGGGAACATCGACAGCAAATCGATGATCTCATGCCCCTGCGGAATCCCCGGCCCATCATCCCGCAGCATCTCCCGCAGCGCCTCCGCGTGCGCCGGCCCCGCGCAATGCCGGGCCATCAAATCAATCAGCGGCTCACTGGGCGCCGTGATCTGATACTGCTTCAGCAACGCCTCGAACAATGTCGTCTTATGCCCATCCAGCGATTGCACCTCCTCCGCGCCGCTGGCATGCAGCCGATCCAGAAGCCAGTTGACCGACTCAGGACAATTTTCAGGATAAACGCCCAGGCTGTCGCCGACGTTGTACGCCAACCCGCTTCCCTTGAGATCAAAGCAGATGAGCCGTGTGTCCTTGGCCGAGCCAGGCTTATTGAGCGGCCGATTGGCCGCTAAACGCGCGGAAAATGGATTCTTTCGATCGTGCGCTGCCGTGCTTTTGGCCGGTTCAGACCGTTTGATCGTCACCTGCGCCGGTGCAACAACCTTAGCCCCACCCTGCTCGGCGAGAATTTGCTTGAGCTTCTTGGCCGTCTCCTTGCCCCCGGGCGCGCAGCGCATCAGATCCTTCTCCTCGCCGCGCTCGATGGCTTCGGCGTATGTCTGGCACTGATATCCGCACGCTCCGCAATCCAACTGCGCCATTGCGGCCATCAGCCGCTTCGCCGGCGTCTTGCCATCGGCCAGTTTCATTCGATCGTCGATCCCCAGCGCCGGATCGTGCCAGGGCATTGCCTCATCCTCGACAGGCGCAACCGGAGCGGATTCCACCGGCGAGGCGATTCCCGCCACTGTCGCGCCGGCGCTCGCCGCCTGCGCGCCAAACAGCCCGGCAAAAAATCCGTTCAGCCACGCCCGCTGCGCCGGCGAAAAAGGGGCGGAATCCGGAATCACCGGAACACTTGTCATCACGGCACTGCTCATGTGTTCACCTTTTCGTGATCAAAAAAGTCCTTCAAATCCCGCGTCGAATGCTTCCGAACAAAATCGTCAAACAATTCTTCCTCATCCCGTCGATGGGCCATATACCCCTTGAGGATCGTCTCCAGCCGCCTGGGTAAATCCGTCGCGACGATGTCGCGGTACAGTTCCCGCCCGATCGATTGCTTTTCCGCATACCCCCCGCCGATGTAAATGTGATACCCCTCGACCATCTCCTCGCCGACGGCAACTTTCGTCGCGAGCATGCCAATGTCCCCGATGAAATGCTGGGCGCACGAATGCGGGCAACCGGTCAAATGGATATTGATCGGGCCATCGAGCTTGATGCGCGTGTCGAGATAATCAGCCACTTCCAGGGCGTGCCGCTTGGTGTCGGCGGCGGCGTATTTGCACCCGGCATTTCCAGTGCACGCCACCAGCCCGCCCCGGACGCCGCTCGCCGAATTGCTCAAACCCAGCTTTTCCAATCCCTCGCGAAGCGCGGGGAGATCCGCCTCCGAGACATCCGAGATCAGCAGATTCTGCCAGACCGTCAATCGAATCACGCCGCTGCCCAGCCGCTGGGCCAGATCGGCTATTCCGTGCATCTGATCGACGCTCAGCCGCCCCACCGAGACCGCGACGCCGACGTAAAATTTCCCCGGCTGTTTTTGCGGATGCACGCCGATATGCCCATGCTTGTCGAACGCCCGGCGCGTTTCACATTGTCCCAACCGAAATCGCCGCAGCTTCTTGGGCAACCGCTTTTCCGTCTCCTCCATGAACTTCTCGAATCCCCATTGATCCAGCAGATATTTCAGCCGGGCTTTTTTGCGGTCCGTCCGATCGCCGTGATCGATAAAGACGCGCACGGCCGCCACCGCGACATCGACGCATTCACTCGGCTCCAGAAGAATTCCCGTATCCCGCGCAAAATCCTGGTGCCCCGTGATCCCTCCCAAGGCCATCCGGAAATAGACCCCCGCTGGCACGCCATGCCCCTCTCCAACTCGAACAGCGGTGAATCCGATGTCATTCGTATCCTCCAACGCGCTGACCGCCCCGCCGCCATCGAACGCGATGTTGAATTTTCGTGGCAATCCGTAGAGCTCGCGATGATGCAGAATGTAATGGTGCATCTGCCGCGCCAGCGGCCGCGTGTCGATCAACTCATGCGGATCGATTCCCGCCGTGGGGCTGGCCGTGATGTTGCGGATATTGTCCGCGCCGGCGCCGCGATTGATGATCCCCAGGTCGTAAAGGCCCATCAGCACATCCAGCGCGTGTTTCGCGCCGATCTGCCGGATCTGCAAATTGGCCCGCGTGGTAATGTCGGCATATCCGCCGCCGAACTCCCTCGCCAGTTCCGCGACGCCATGGAGCTGATGGGAATGAATCATCCCGCCGGGCAGGCGAAGCCTGCACATGAACGAGTCCTGCGCCGGAGCGACGTAAAACATCCCTAGAAATTTGAAGAGGAAAACATCCGTCCCTTTGGGAAATCGCCCATCACGGGCATGGGCGAGCATCTCGTCCCAGACGTCCAACCCATGCATTTTTCGTTTGGCCTGTTCCTCGTTGGTCAGTTTTTTGCCCGCGGCCAGAAAGCGGTCTTGCGCCGCGCGGTGGATCGTCTCGGGCACATGAAACGCTTCTTCCGTGCGAGGCTTGGGGCCGGCCGGCACGCCCAGCGCCTGTGCGAACGTCGGCAGCGAGATCGATGCGCGTGTCATGCCGCTGGCGGCGACCAAGCCCTGGAAGTAATTTTTCCGCTCTTCGTTTAACGGCCCGTTGACCATCTTAAGGGCCCCGTCCCAAAAAGGGGCCCCGGCTACAGAATCACCCCGGCCCACCGATG
>CAZCKE010000003.1:0-8325 GCA_964499005.1 uncultured Tepidisphaeraceae bacterium | reverse complement strand
CTGAACACTTCAGGCCCCCCGCCGCACAAAGGGGCCCCGCGTCGGAATCGCCCTCGCCCGCCGATTGGCCATAAGAAGCTTTCGCCGGGGCAACTGCTTTCGCCGCCGGGCTTCCCAGCCAGTACATGCCCGCGACGAACACCGCCCCGCCGACGATGTTCCCCAGCGTCGCCAGCGACAGGTTGTACGCGTATCCGCTCCAGGTGATTCCCACCGTCCCCGCGTGCGGCATCAGCAGCCCGAGCAAAAGGCCGCACATATTGGCCACGCTGTGCTCAAAACCACAGGTGATGAACGTGAACATGCACCACCAGATCAGCAGAATCTTGGCCGTGTCGGATTTGGCGCGGGCCGCCAGCCAAACGCCTAGGCAGACCAGCCAGTTGGCCAACACGGCGCGCCAGAAAAGCTGCTCCCAGGGGAGATTCATCTTCGTCGCGACGATTTTCAAAACGAATCCCTTGACCGGATCGGCCGCCAACACGCCCGAGCGGATCACCAGCACCGCCAGCAGCGCGCTGCCCAGAAGATTGCCGACCCACGTCCAGAGCCAGTTGGCCCCCAGATCGCCGGGCCTGGCTCGGCCATTGAGAACCCCCACGGTGAGAATCAGATTGCTCCCGGTGAACAGCTCGGAACCGGCAAAGATCACTAACGTCAGCGCTCCGCCAAAGCAGACGCCCATGACGAGCCGGACGACAGCCGGGTAGTCCTTGGATAATGTCCCGCCGATCGTGAAGATCAGGACAATGCAGACGCCGACGTACATTCCGGCCAGCATCGAGCGGACCACGTGCGAGAGAAGTGATCGGCGCTGCCCCTCAAGTTTTTGAGCAGCCTGTTCACCGATATCTCCGAGCGTTTGCGTATACATGACCGTCTCCAATCAACAGTTGCAAAAGGGCCTCAAGCGATCGCCGGGGCCAGCGATTCGATCTCGGCCGGAAGTTTGCCGGTTTCGGGCCGCGCCGTTGCCTCGTCAGCGGCGGAAAATCGCACGCCCAGCGCCAGCACTGACGACGCCGTCACAAGAGCCCCCAGAATCAGCAAACCCGTCGGCCAGCGCAGGCTTCCCTTGAACAGAAAGCCCGCCAACACAGCGCCGGCATTGCCTCCCGCTCCGACGATGCCCGATACTGAGCCGAGCGATTTTTTGTTGATGAATGGAACAACCGAGAACGTGGCCCCACACCCCATCTGAACGAACAGGCTGAACGCCACCAGGGAAACCAGCATCGGCGCCAACATCGTCATCCGCGAGAAGAGCATCAGAAGGATTCCCTCAACGAGGATGACAAAGAAGAGCCACTGGGCCCGCCCGCGCAGGCCGTATTTCATCCCGAAGCGATCGCCGAGAATTCCGCCCAACGCCCGGCCAAACAGGTTCATCAGGCCAAACGCCGCGGCCGTCCAACCCGCCGCGGCCAACCCCATCTTGAAATAATCCGTGAAATACAGCGCCGCGATGTTGTCGATCGTCAGCTCAATTCCAAAACAGCTCCCGTAGAGCACAAAGAGCATCCAGACGCGCGGATCGCGGGCCGCATCGATAAAGCCGCTCAGGTTATGTTTCTTGGCGGGCAATTCGCCGCGGGCGCGCAAGTCTTTGAAGTTGCCGCTAGGTGTATCCTGCGTCAGGAAGAAATAGGCCACGCCCATCGCGGCGCAGGCGATCCCGGCCAGCAGCATCGACGCCCGCCAGGCGCTTGCGTGGCTGATGCCATGAGCCACGAACCAGAGAAAAACCGCGGGCATGAGGAACTGCGTAATCCCGCCCCCCATGTTGCCCCAACCCGCAGATGCCGCATTGGCCGTTCCCACCACGTTGGGGGCGAACATGATCGATGTGTGATACTGCGTGATGACAAACGACGCGCCGATGATGCCGATCGCTAGGCGCATCACCAGGAACATGCCGTAGCCATGGGCCAGGCCGATCCCCATGACCGGCAACGCCCCCAGCAGCAGTAGCCACGTATAGGTCAATCGCGGGCCGATGCGATCGCACAACCACCCCACCACCAGCCGCGCCAGCACCGTGATTGCCACGGAGGCGATGATGATGTTGCCGACCTGGGCCGGCGTCAGATGCAGTTCGCCGCGGACCTCCTTCATCAGCGGAGCGATGCCGAACCACGCGAAAAAACAGGTCAGAAATGCCAGCCAGCTCATATGAAACGCTCGCATCTGCGGAGTAGAGAAATCCAGCAGGTTGATTCGAGTCGCTTTTCGTTGAATGTCCATGACACGGGGTCCTTTTCTAAATTGACGGTAAGAGGCTTTCTTTCGTTGATCGCCGCGAATCGATTGAGAACCACCCCTTTTCCAATTGCATGCGTGGAAAATCGTCTTGCGGGCACTCAAGACTCATCTCCGCCGCCAGTTCGCGATAGACCGAGCTATCCACGCTGGCGGCGGCAACCCCAGCCAAATTGGTACCGGTGGGCAGATGGCCCCATCGCCCCATCTGCCCAAGCAGCCAAGCGACATGCGTTGCGCTGGGAAACATTCCCGACGCCGTAATCCCATAAAACAATTGGCGCGATGAGGTCGCGCGACTTTCCAGCGCCAAGCTGCGCGACAAGATTTCCGGATCGATGTCCAGGTTCCGCGGCCGGGCGAGTATCTCGATCAATTTGGAGCGATTTTTGACGTCGCCGCAGAAATCTCCCGCCCGTAACAACGCGCGAGTGAGACGCAGCGCCTCGGGACGATGCTCCAGGAGCCAGCGGCGCGCGACGGCCAATACCTTCTCGGGGTGGCCCGGCACGACATCCGTCGTCAGGGCCAGCACGTTACCGCATCCTTTGAGTTCCGCGGCCGTGTTCCACGGCTCACCCACGCAGAACCCGTCGATGTACCCATGGCCCATTTGCCGAACCATCTGCGGCGGAGGGAGCACGCAGAGGTGTATGTCGCGGTCCGGATTCACATCCGCCTTGGAAAGCCAGTCGCGAAGCAGGTAGTGGTGCGTGGAGCAATCGAATACATGCGCCATCAGCGGAATTGCCTGCCCGCGCGGCTGGCGACGGAGCCATAATCCCAGCTTCTTGACGTCGAGCACTCCAGTTTCAAAAAGCCGCCGGCTGATCGTGATCGCGTTGCCCCCAAATCCCAGCGACAGCAACCCAACCAATGGCTCGGGAAATCGCGGAAGCCCCATGATGCTGGCCGCAGGCATCCCCAGCAGCGCGTGGCTCGCGTGCAATTGCCCAAAAGTCAGCTTGTCTCGAACATTGCCCCAGCCGATTTGACGGTCCAGAACAACCGACAATCCTTCGTCGGCGAAGAACCCCAGTTCACAAGCCGCGATGATCGGAGCCGCATCCAGTAATGGGACAAAGCCGATTCTCAATTCGATATTTTTACGACCGGACGCGGGCACCGAATGTGTTACCAATCTCCTCCACGACTAACCTTCGCCAGGGGCCCAAAAACCCATCTAGCAAAGTCGATGTATTCCTTTGTCAATCCTCATCTTCCGCTACATCGATGCGAAGAATTTAATAGGCGCTGGACAATTAATCCAATTCATAATATAGATGCGATTAATTAATCTATTTAATGGACCGTGCATGGAAGATGTGCATCACCTTCGCGTTTTCATGGGCGTTGCTGAAACTTTAAGCTTTACCCGGGCCGCGGAACACCTGTTTTTGACTCAATCGGCGGTCAGCCACCAGATCGCGCGGCTGGAGCGTGAGATCGGCGCGGCTTTATTTGTTCGTAAGGGAAAGTCGGTTTCGTTGACGCCGGCGGGGCAAGCGCTGGTGCCCCACGCGCGGCGCATCTTTGCCGCGATGGAGGAGGCGACTACCGTTGTCCGTCAGACCGTGCGCTCGGATATGGGCCGCCTGCGGATCGGGGCTTCGCCGTCGGCGTGCCAGCACATTATCCCCGAAGCACTGCGCGAGTTTCGCGAGAGTTTTCCGAATTACTCGTTGTCGATCGTCCCTGCCGACTCGCCGGCCATTGTGCAGCAGTTGTTGGAAGAATCGATCGACCTGGGGCTGGTGATCAAGCCGGAGCGCCAGAAGAAGCTGCGATTTCACGAGCTGTTCGTCGATGAACTGGGCTTTGTGGTCAGCCCCCTGCATCCCTGGGTCAAAGCCGGGAAAGTGGACTGGCGGGAACTGCGGGATCAGCGTATGGTGCTTTACAGCCGGCACAGCGCCACGTTTCGGCTGGTCGATCGTTATCTGACTCGGCTGGGAGCCCCGCCGCGCGATTGGATTGAGCTGGGGGAAACCGGCGCCATCAAGGAATTGGTCAAGCTGGGGCTGGGGATCAGCATCATGGCCAAGTGGATTGTCCGGCCGGAAGTGGCCGAGAAATCGCTGGCATTTCTGCCATTGCCGCGAGGAAAACTTCAGCGAACTTGGTGCGTGGCGTCAATTTCGGGGCGAGATTTATCCGTGGCGGAACAGACGTTCATCGGGCTCTGCGAGTCGGTTGGCAGTCAGTTGGCGAGCCGGACTTAACCGGTGCGAACTAAATTGCCGGTCCGGCCGGCTTCAGGTCGGCGCCGCTGCCCATCAGCGTCAGCCATTTGAAGTGGGCCACCACCGCGCTGAGCATCGTTTTATGCGCGGTGTATTTCACTCCAAAGTCGTGGCAGGTTTTTTCCACCACCTTTGACAGGGCCGGGTAATGCACGTGGCAGATCTTGTGGAAGAGATGATGCTCGATCTGGAAATTCAGGCCGCCCAGGAACCAACAGAGGATCTTGCTCCCACGGGCAAAATCAACGGTGGTCTGAACCTGATGTACGGCCCAATCGGCCGTCAGGTGGGCCTTGCCATTGGCGTCGGTGATTGGAATGGGAAATTCGGCGTCCCCCACGCAATGGGCGAGCTGAAAGACCACGCTGAGCACCACGCCGCTGACGAATGATGCCAGGGCATACACGGCCAGCGATTTCCAGACGGGGTGCAGAAGCATCGGCAGGACAAACGCCAGGGAGAAGAAGATCACTTTTCCGCTGATGAATATGACCAGGTCTTTGCCTTTGGGGCGGGGGATCTTGTGACCGCCGATGCGTCCGACGGCGATCTGATAAAAGTCATCGACGAGATGCCATTTGATCGCCAGGAAGCCGTAGAGGAACCAAAGATAAATTCCCTGGAGGCGATGGAACCAGTACCGGGGCTGCTCGGGGGACAATCGCCCCAGGAAGCCAATATTGATGTCGTCGTCGAGGCCGTGAACGTTGGGATAGGTGTGATGAATGGAATTGTGCTTCCAATCCCAGAGGTAGGAGCTGCCGCCCATGAGATCGAGGGTCAGCGCCATGATTTTGTTGACCCACTGTTTATCGGAATAGGCCTTATGCCCGCCGTCATGTTGAATGTTGAACCCAATGCCGGCCAAGCCTAGGCCCAAGATCACGGCCAGGGGAACGACCATCCACCAAGTGGTGGCGAAAAACATCAGGAGCACATAAGCCGCGATAAACCAGATCAAGACCGTGGCGGTCTTAAAATGCATCTGGACATTGTCGCGGCGTTTCTTGCCGGTCTGCTCGAAATAGGCATCCACGCGCTTGCGCAGCTCGCGGATGAACCTATCGGTCCCGGTGAATTTGACCCCCGGCCGCTGCGCTGCCGGCCTTTCTGAATTTGTACCCGAAGTTGCGATTGCCGCGATTTCCAGCGATCCGTCGGATGCATCCATCTGCGTACCTCTGCCCTGCACGAGCAATCTCCTGCTGCCTATCCATTTTTTCGGCTCAAAGCCTGCTCAACCATGAACAGGCCCGTCGAATAGTGGAGATTGCGGGACGAAACTGTAAGGGGCAAAGCCTAATGGGGCAATAGGTGTTGCGCTAGGGCTTTGGCAGGATTTGGGAAAAATAGGGCCGGCTTCGACCAGCTCTCTTTGGAGTCTGAGCTCTTAGGATAGACAGCCCGGCCTTGGGAAAAAGAGGCTGGGGGGGTCAAAAGGGAGGTTGGAACTTGGATTGGTTGCGCAGGGGTGGAGTTTGACAGGGGTTAGATCAAAAATGAAAAACTTTCACCCCCCAGCCCCTTATATGGAGGAGGTGCGCGCGTGGACGGCGGAATGCGTTCCAGGAGGCGCTGATGGGCATTGAAATGTTCGATGGCGAAAAAATGTTTTTTGGGTCAGGGCGTATCCGCGGTTTGCCCGACAGAAATCCATCGCAAATCAACATGTTATGACGCGCTAAGCGACACTTTTGTAGCGATCTCACCGCGTTAAATCCCAGTAATTTTAATGACATGAAGAATCAAATGGGGTAAGACGTGTTCATACGTGCTCCTTCGGCTTGAGTGCCGAGTCCGTCAGGGGAAGTTTGTAACGGAACTCAAGGAGGTCTGTCATGCCTACGATCACTACCAAAGACGGGGTGGAGATTTATTACAACGATTGGGGAAAAGGGCAGCCCGTGGTGTTCAGCCATGGATGGCCGCTGAGCAGCGAGGCGTTTGAAGACCAGATGTATTTTCTGGCGTCGCGCGGATACCGGTGCATCGGGCACGACCGGCGCGGGCATGGACGGTCAAGCCAGCCATGGGTGGGGAATGATTTAGACCATTACGCCGACGATTTGGCCGAACTCGTCGAGCACCTCGATCTGCAAGACGCAGTGCACGTTGGGCACTCCACGGGGGGTGGAGAAGTGGCGCGGTACATCGGGCGGCACGGCACCCAGCGCGTGGCTAAGGCGGTGCTCATCAGCGCGATTCCACCGCTCATGCTAAAGACGGCGAGCAATCCGGGCGGGCTGCCAATGGAGGTATTCGATCAACTCCGCGCGGCGGTAGTGGCGGATCGATCGAAGTTCTGGATAGATTTGAGCATGCCGTTCTATAGCTACAATCGGCCGGGGGCGAAAATCTCGGAAGGGGTGCGCCAAGCGTTCTGGCGGCAGGGAATGGTCGCCGGCTTCCCGGCGTCCTACTTCTGCATCAAGGCATTTTCGGAAACGGACCTCACGGAAGACCTCAAGAAATTTGACGTGCCGACGCTGATCCTGCACGGGGATGATGACCAGATCGTGCCGATCGGAGCATCGGCCATGATGTCATCCAAGATCGTCAAAGGGGCCAAGCTCAAGGTGTATCCCGGCGCGCCGCACGGAATGTGCACGACGCTCAAGGACCAGGTGAACGCGGAGCTTTTGGCGTTCATTCAGGCGTAGAAAATCGGTTGGAGGGCAAGCTGAAAGGAAGGCGTCCCATGAGTCCTGCCCTAATTGCATTTACGCTTTTTCATGTAGCCATCAGCCTGGCGGGGATTATCTCGGGGTTTGTTGTCATCGCGGGGATGTTCCAAGCCAAGCGACTCGATGGATGGACGAAAATTTTCCTGACCACGACGATCGCGACGAGCGTGACGGGATTTATGTTTCCGGTGCATCGTTTCATGGCGTCGCACGCGCTGGGGATTATGTCGCTCATGGTTCTGGGGATCGCGCTGTTTGCCCGCTACAAGCGCGGGATGGCGGGCGGATGGAGATGGGGATTTGTCGTGACGGCCTTGACGGCGCAGTATTTCAATGTCTTCGTGCTGGTGGTCCAGGGATTTGAAAAGGTGCCGGCATTGAAGTCGCTGGCTCCTACCCAGACGGAGGGACCGTTCAAAGTAACGCAACTGGCGGTGCTGGTGATTTTTATTGTCCTGACGGTGGTGGCGGGGGTTCGATTTCAGCTCGGCCCGCCACGGATCGCTGGCGCGGCGGCAATTTGATGGGGAGGATGTATTTGAGCAATCCGCGGTTCAATTGAACTGCGGAGGACGCCCGGAGCGCACTGAGGCGGGCGTGGTTTTGGCTGAAACTACAAGAAGAGATTGGCATCAGAGCCTTCATATCGCGTATGCTTGCCGGTGAATTGCGCTGCTCTCGAATCGCACTTCGGAGAGTGCATGAACCAGACCATCGCCGTCGACGGGTTATCGAATCGCGAATTTATTGAGCAGTACGCGCGCCCAGGGCGGATCGGATTGGCAGGCGGCGGCACGGCGCTGATCAATCTGGCGATTGCGCGGGCGCAGCGACATGTCGATCGGGAAAAGAACTGGAGCCGCTGGTCGCATGCGTTTTTGTTTCAGGGGACGCGGCACGACAAGTGCCATTGGGTCATTGAATCCGACCTGGAAATTCATCGCAAGCATATCCGGCTGGGGGTGCAAGAGAATCGGATCGACAAATTTCTTGACGAGAAGATGTACTCGAAGCTGGCAGTGCTGGATTTCGGGCTCACCGAGGAGCAGGTGACGCGGCTCTTGGCGCAGGGGCTGGAAATGGTGGCGATGCGGATGCGGTATTCGGGGAGAGAATGAAGGGGAACGTTGTTTGCGCGT
>CAZCKE010000002.1:16226-32659 GCA_964499005.1 uncultured Tepidisphaeraceae bacterium | reverse complement strand
AAACGGCGATCGCCTTCGAGCTGAGTTGATGCCAGACGTAATAGGAGAACCCGGCTCCCGGCTGAAGCGGCGAAAAACTGGCATCGGAATGGGATCGCGGCGCGATGGTTGCGGCTTCGGCGTTTCGCAGCAGATCCAGATCATCGACGATTTCACCGTAATATCGCTCGATACCCCGCGCGGTTTGACTGGCAAGCAATTCCTGGCGTTCAGACGCCTGCTGGAGGGCCTGATGCCTGGCAGTTTGATAGACCTGACGAGCGCCCAGCGTCACGGCCGCAAGCACCACTACCAGGAGCGCGGCGTGCCCCCATACGATTTTTCGAGTAAAGATCTTGAAGGCATGTCCCATATCTGGCGCTCTGCGAACTCGTAAGGCGGTATCCTACCGCGCCATCGCGCACGATGGGTAGACCACTTTGCAGGCAGTTCCCCCCCTGCCGCGCCCGGTTCACATTAACTCGCGATTTCCATCAACAGGCGATCGACCTGATTTTTCCAGGAAAACTTGCGAATGGCCTGCGCGGCAATGGCGGCGCGTCGGCCAGCTTCCTCTCGATTACGATATATCTGCTCCAACGCTTCAACCATTTCGGGAATTGAAGATTCACCCCAAGAGCGCACGGATGGATGGGATTCCGTCGCGCGGACAATGCCTTGATTCGTCAATGCCGCGCATGCCGTTTCGGCAATGATGTCCAGATGGCCGGTATTGGCTGAGAGAATGGTGGGGACGCCGCAGGCCAGGCATTCCATCGCGACGAGGTTGGTGCCACCTTCGCAGCGATTGGGGAATAGTGCCACATCCGTCTCGCGCAGCAGCGGCGCCATCTGCGTGTTGGGAACAAGCCCCAGATCGACAAAGGATGAGACCCCTTGTCGTCGCAGCCAGCCGGCAAAATCAATTTTCCCATCCGCCGTCGTCTCCGGCGCTCCTTGGACATGTCCGGCGCGGTCGATCTCCCGCATGGTGCGCGGCCAGGCGTTATGCCACGCGAAAGTCAACAGGGCGTCGGGATGCCGTGATAGGAATTCGCGAACCGCGGCGATGACCAGATCCTGTCCCTTGCGATATTCCAGCTTGCCGCCGGAAAAGATGACAAACCGATCTTTCCATCGCCCGCTCCTGGGCCCCGGATGAAAAAGAAGCGGATCAATTCCTTGAAGCACGACCGCCACGCGATCCAATCCATGCGCTCGCAAGACCGAAGCATTCCAACCGGACCCGGCGATGATTTTGTCGAAGGCCTTGCCGCGCTCGATCGCCGCGCCGGAAAACTCGGAGTTTTCGAAAAAAACAACGCCGATGTTGCAGCTCCCTTTCAGCAGGAAAGGAAATTGGAGCCCCATCAATCCGTTTCCGAGGCCGGAAAGAACGGGGCAATCGAGCGTGATTTGCCTTCCGGCGGCCGGCGTAAGCTCGGTGGCGAGTTGACGTTGCATTTCCTGGACGACGGCCAAGAGCGCTTGATGTTCGGAACCGACTCCGGTCAATTCCGCCGGCGAAAACCAAAGGGGCATGATTTGCCGGGAGAGTAATTCGAGCGACAAATTCAGGCCATAAACGCCCCACCCGCTGGTCGTCCCGACCGGCCAGGTCATCCCAATTCGCTTGAGGTTTGCCGAAGTTTGCGTCGTCACATTCATCCTATTGCCGCGTCTACACGATAATATAATTGCACCCACGGTCAGGCGGATAGAACCGGCCAGGGAAACGTGCTCTATTCACACGTCTCATCGTAATCGATTACTCAGCGGGGGACATGGAGGCTCGCTCGTTTGGGTGGCCGCTTGAAGATTTTAGATCCGATTCGCATGCCGCTGCGTCGAGCCTATTTTCGCGTCCACCAATTCCTACGCGATTTGGCCCCGGATCGCTCGGTGATCGCCGTTCAATTCAAGAAGCGGTTTGGCCGGCCTTTGAACCTCCGCCATCCGACGATCTTCAGCGAAAAGATCCAGTGGCTAAAGCGGTATTACCGGATTCCGTTGATCCAGAAACTGGCTGATAAGCACGCCGTACGCGAGTATGTTGCCGATTTGATCGGACTTGAAGCGCTCACCCAACTGTACGGCGTATGGGATCGGCCGCGGGACATCGACTTTGACTCCCTGCCTAACCAGTTCGCGCTGAAGATCACCAGCGGCTCGGGGATGAATATTTTCTGCCGGGACAAATCCCAACTCGACAAGAATGAAACGATCCAGCAATTGAATCGGTGGAGGTCGCGCAGCACCTATTGGCGATATCGCGAATGGCATTACAAGCGAATGAAGCCTCGGATCATCTGCGAGCAATTGCTGGACGATGAGGGAAAGGTCCCGCTCGATTTCAAATTCAATTGCTTCAACGGGGAACCCCGGTTCATCCAGGTTGATGTCGATCGCTTCGGGGAGCATAAGCGCGGCGTATTCGACCTGAACTGGCAACTCATGCCGTTTCGGATCAAGCATCCTCCCTCGGCGGGAATGCTGCCCCGGCCGGCGAATCTGGAGGAGATGATCGATTTTGCAAGGAAACTCTCGCGGGGATTTCCGTTTGTGCGAGTTGATTTGTATTCGGTCAAGGGGCGGACGATGTTTGGGGAAATTACGTTTTATCCCGAGGGTGGGCTGAGTTACTTCGTTCCAGATAGTTATGACATGTACTGGGGCGAGCAGATACAATTACCCGACCTCAAAGGACGGATTGGTCTGCCTGAGCCGCAGCATGAGATGGTCTAGGCACATCGCGTGGGGTGTGATTGGATTGACAGCGATCCTGTTTGCACGATTCAGCATCGCGGATGAAGTTTCGGAGAAAGCGGCACGCGGGGATTCCAAGGCGATGTACGAGCTGGCGGTGAATTGCCAATTGGGCAGAGGCCGGCAGCACGATCTGGCCCAAGCGCAGGAATGGTTTGAGAAATCCGCCAACGCGGGAAATGTTGTGGCCATGAATGCCATGGGGGATATGTATCGGGACGCTTCCTGTGGAGTGAAGCGAGATTATACGATCGCATTCAAGTGGTATCAGCGCGAGGCAGATGCGGGGGGCGAGAGCGGGATGATGGCGTTGGGATTCGCTTACCTGCGCGGGGAGGGCGTCGAAGAAAACGGCGATCTGGCGGGTCAGTGGCTCAAGCGAGCGCGGGATACGGCCACGGCTCATGCGAAGGCGGGCGAAGCCCGGGCAATGAACGTGCTAGGCTACTTGTGCCAGCACGGGGTTACGGTTGAGAAAAATTACTCGCAGGCAATGGATTGGTATCGGAACGCGGCGATGCTTCAAGATCACGAGGCCTACTGGCGCGTAGGGTATATGTATTCTCGAGGGCTGGGAGTACCTCGGGATTATTCGCTGGCGATGACGTGGTTCCAGAAGGCGGCTGACGGCAGCGACGTCTGGGCGATGGTGGATATCGGGGAGATGTATCAGTACGGAAGATGGGTTAAGCGAGACTACGCGCAGGCAATGAGCTGGCTGGAGAAAGCGGCTGATGCGGGAGATTCATTTGCGCTGCTCCACATGGGCGATCTTTATTTCGGCGGGCCGGGGGTGACGCGGGATTATTCCAAGGCGATGAGAGAATTTGAAGCGTCGGCGGACCATGGAATCCCCGACGCGATGATCGCCATCGCCAACATGTATGCGAGAGGGAATGGGGTTGAGAAAGATCCCGCGACGGCGATGCAATGGTATATCAAGGCGACAAACACGAAGGACCCGATCGCCATGGAAACGCTGGGACGGGTGTATGCCCATGGGGAATTGATTCCCGCCGATTACCAGCATGCGATGCGATTGTTTCGGAAAGCGGCCGCGGACGATGATGCGGCGGCGATGGCCGACATCGGATGGTTGTATTATGACGGGCTCGGCCTTGATCGGGATTACCAACAGGCGATCGAATGGTTTCGAAAGAGCGCCGATCTGGGAAATTCAACGGCGATGGATTGGCTGGGATATGCGTACCTGAACGGCCGTGGCGTTCCGAAAGACAAAGTGGCGGCCATGAATTGGTTTCGCAAATCGGCGGATGCGGGAAATGCCAGAGCGATGGCGTCATTGGGCTGGTGCTATCGCGTAGGGTTGGTTGAGCCGGAGAATGATCTGCGGGCAATCCAGTGGTATCGAAGGGCGGCTGATCTGGGCGATCCCGAGGCCATGTGCGCGCTTGCTTCCATGTACGAACATGGCGAAGGAGCCGCGAAAGACCCGGAAAGGGCGCGACAGTGGTATCAAGCGGCAGCGGAGCGGGGAAATGAAAGCGCGCGAGAATGGCTCCGAACGCATGCGGCATCGACCAGCCGGCCTGCCGCCTGAGGGGATTTGTCAGAACGTCCAGCCGACTCCCAGCAGATATTGGGCATCGACGCGTGAGCTGCCCGGCCCGGGATGGTTGTCGTAACTCACCTTGGCCTTGAGTTCGGAAAACATGCTCTTGGTGAGAGCCACGCGTAGTCCCGCGGTTCCTAAGAGCAGGTAATCACCGCTGTCTTGGAGCGAGGGGAAATACTCCAGATCGTTGAAAAGCTTGTACTTTCCAGAATCAAAGCTCTTATCGACGTGATACGCCAACCGCACTGCCACGTGATCTTTGGGAGAGGGAAGAGTGGAGTAATCTTCATAGACCCAGGAGACACCGGCTTCGGTGCTGAAATTGAAATCAGGTTGCTCAAACCATTGATATCCGAGACCAGCGCCGGGCGTAAGCCGAAGGTTAAGATTGAGCACGCGGTCCTTCTCCACGCGAGCCTGGGCATAGCCGTAGAATTTAGGGGTAAAATAAAGATCGTATTTGCCTTCAAAGTACCAGTTGTCGGCGGTTGTGGAATCGACACCGCCGACCTTCTGGCGGCCATACAAATAACCGGCATTAAACGAAATCCGATCGTCATCGCTTCGCCGAGCCGCTTCGGCCGTGATGCCGATCTGGTCGACGGAGGTGTTTCCCCGCGCGATCAAGCCGTTGATCGCCAGCGCGCCGGTCCAGGTAATCGGCGGTGGATTGATTTTTTTGACGTTGGCCAGTGGAATCGCCTGAGGGACCAGGGAGCCGCCGGCGGCCGGGCTGACGGTGCCATCCGCGGCCGCGGAAACCTTCTGGCTGATCATCGTCCCATCCTGCATCAGAATGTGGATGGGCTCGTCGGTTGAAAACGTCTTCACGTTAGACAAGTCGACCGTCACCTTGCCCATGATCGCGCTGTCGATGGTGAGTTTACCACCGTCGGCCGTCAGGATCGTCCCGGTAATGTGATCCCCATTTTTAAGAATGACCTCATCAGCCCGCCCGATCAAGGGAACAAGGACAAGCGACAACACCGCAAACCCCGCAAGCAACGTGCCCCTTTTCCCTGTCTTCATTCGATTAGCTCCTGATTTGAGATATCCACCGGACCAATTCATTCACTCGGCACCGGCCTCGCATCTGATTCCGGGCGAGCGGGGTCGGCGTGGTCTTTGGTCAATTGCTTCAACACGGCATCGATTCTTTCCTGGGCCTCAGCGGGAACATTCGGGCGCATTTCCTTGAGCACGCCTAGCACGGAGACGCCGATCGACACCAACTCCGACTGTGCAATGTCACGCTGCTTCCAGTCGTCCGCACTCAACTGGCCCACCAGCGTTTTGATCCGCTCCGTCATCGAGGCTGACGGCCGCGGCAGAGGCTGATCATACTCGGCCAGGAGCGAGAGAGGAATATTTACCTCCGTTCCGCACACCAGCTTGCAATTAACCATTTGCTGCTCAAATTGCCCGCTGACGGTTGTATTGTCCCATAATGTGACCTGAACATCGTCGGTCCCGGAGGCGGCTCGCACGATTTTCTTGATCTCTGGCCCGTTGACCTCCAGTGTATCAAACGCCGTGTCCAGCTTGAGCTGTCCCGTGAGTGCTCCCACGAGTTGGTCCTGATTGACCATCGTCAGGGTCGGCATGCTGTCGTCGAGTTCGGGGGCCTTGCCGGCCAATTGCATCCGCGAGATCGTAGTCGTCAGGAATTTCACGGCTTCGCTGGAAACACCACCGGCCAGCTTCATGTTGAACTGGTCCGCCGTCACCAAACCGGAGAACCGGCTCCCGTCAGTGAGAGAGATGATGTGCACCCCGCTCTCTTCGGATTGAAACGCGATGGTCGCAATTGACGCCGAATCGAGCTTGAGCAAACCATAGCGCGTGTTGACCTCGATTGGACCGGCGGGCATCTCGATGTTCACGCGATCGCCGCTCTGCATCAGCACGTACGGTTTGTCGAAGGTCCATTCCTCTGGTTCATTGGGCGCTTTGCGATACCCCACGCGGCTCATCTGCGCGACTGGAATTTGAATCACCTGCCCGCTCGATAGTTCCAGCGCGATGGTGTCCTTCTGGAGGCGTCCTCCGAATACCTGGCCATCGACGGTCACGAGCAATTGCCTGGGCCGAAATTGGCCGGCGTTGATGATCGCAATCACCTGATCTTTAGGCAGTTCCACGGTTCCGTAAAACGTCGTCAGCTTATAAGCGTCTTCCTTGAGCGTGCCGCGCATCTGATCGCCGCCGTGAAGTTCGACGACGTCGAACGCGTCGCCGCGAAGGATTTCGTATTCTCCCACCTCGGCATTGCCCAGGGGAAAGTTCACGATCAGCTTGCGCAGCGCCGACGGAATCGAGCGCATCAGCTTGGATTCCTTCAGTCCCAGGATGAATTGCTGCCCTTGATCCACTGTGCCGGTGATTGTGAGCAGGTGCATGATCGCGACCGATTTGCCCGCGGGGATTTTCAGCTCCATGCTGGCTTGAACGAAGCTGTTGCCGGGCTGGGAGGTGATCGTCGCGGCGACCTTGGCCCCCTTGCCGCTGAACATCTCCGCCAAGGTCCGGTTGATGCCCGTCAGACCGACCCAGCCGACTTGATTTTCCTTGTGCTTGGGATCGGCGACCGTGACCGAATTGTTCAAACCATAATTCATGTTGGTCTGAAGCATGACGCTGATGGTTTGCTCCTGATTCTGGTTGTTTTTGAAAATATCGATGTAGCGAACGACTCCGTCCGTCCGGCTGATGAGGATGCGGCGCGTGACAGTGCAATCGCCGAAGACCTGATTATCGATAATGAGCTCGCCGGTTTGCGGATCGATTTGTGCCGCCTGAGCGTTGCCATTCATGGCGCCGCCATTGCCGTTGACGGTAAGTGACTCGCCTTGGCTGACGACGGGCTGCATCCCATTTTCACGGATCCAGCCTCCCATATAGACCATCCACTGGGTGCCCGCGCCATCCTGCTGTACGTACGGCAAGTTCGCGCCGCCCCCTCTGCCGGGCATGATGATGCGCCGTCCGATCACCCGCTGCGCTTGCAGCTGCGCCGATGCGGACCCACCCAGCCAGACACTCCAAATGACTAAGGTTATTGCCGCAAGGGTTGTCGTGCGCATCATAATTCACCTCCGGTTCATAGGCTCCGATGGATTGTACTGTCCCCATCTTTGGATAGCTGGCGCGAACAAAAGTTCCATGCCATTAAAACGTTTTATGCACGTAAATCACTTCGCCACTGGTACAAGCCAGATCGCCATGGACGCATTGGGCTATCACGCGCGCGACGGCGACGGGCTCTAGGGTCTTTTCCGTTGGGTACTGCTGGGGAGAAAAGAGGGAGCGGAACATCGCCGTTTCGGTTGCCGCCGGGGCAACGCTGTGGACGCGAACGCCGATGGCCTCTCCTTCCCGTGCCAGAGCCAATGCCAGGAGATTGGCCCCCGCCTTGGCCGCGCCATATGCGCCCAGCCCCGCAAAGGGGTCTCTCGCCGCATAGGATGAAACGTTGACGAGAACGCCACCCCCCTGCCGTCGCCACACCGGCCAGAGCCGCCGGCAAAAATAGAACAGGGCGGAGAGGTTGACGTCGATTGTCCCGCGCCATTCGTCCAGCGTCATCTCCTCGACGCTTCGCATCGGCGCGACGCCCGCACAATGCACCAACGCATTGATCTGCCCAAACCGGCTCAGCGTCCGTTCAACGGCCTGTTCAACCAGTTCTGCGCGCCCGACATCGGCGGCGATCGTTTCTCCCTGCCCGCACAGCCGAGCGGTCTCGGCAAGCTCGTCGGCGCTGCGCGCAATCAGCGCCAGCCGATAACGCTTGGCCAATTCCATCGCCGTCGCGCGCCCGATGCCTCGTCCGGCGCCCGTGATCATCGCGACAGGTAATTCCATGACCCTATTTTACACCAACGCGGGATGAGTTCACTCAAATCGGCATGATGTGGACGACGCGATATTCCACGTGCATCAGGTTCAATATAACGCTGGCCACCAGCCAGGCTCCCGCCGCGATCGCTTCTCCCACGATCATCCCCAGGAAAAAAGTTTTCGCGCGTGTGTAGGCGCGCGCGCCTCCGAATCTGACGATCAGCGACTTGGCGAGCCATCCCAGAAATATGCTCGCCCAGAGCTTATTTCCGGGGAATGTGTCGATCATGAGGTAGCCGATGGGATGCAGCGGCCACCAGGCGTACCGCCAACGCATGATCGCCATGAGCGATACCGCGCTAAACCCGACGGAAAGATGCATCCAGGGATTGTATTGCCGCTGCCCTGTCGCTCGCGTGTAGTCCACGGTGGGCTGAAGAACCAGCCAGTGCGAATCATCCACGCCCCAGCCATCGATCGGCGAGGCATGCGTCTGATCGTGCGTGGTTGAATTCGTATAAAACGTGTGCAGATGGCTGAACAAGCTCACCCAATAACCGATCGCCATGGCCAGCATGATGCAGGCGATCAGCTTGCGCCCCACGCGCCGATCGCGCTTTTCATCCTCCCGGCTGGACCGCCCTCCAAACACGGCCTGATCCGCCACGCGCAGATTATGGCTAGCATAGACGGAAAACACTTCGCGATAGTCGTAATGCACGCCATTGATCATGGACGAGAGGAAATATGAATCCGTCGACACCGGCGCATGCAATGATGGGAACCAAACGCTGGCGTCCACCAGTAAATCCACGGGCTTCTGCACGGGCATGGCGAGTTGCCCATGAACCAGCCCAGTTTCGGCGATGATGCGCGTGATAACGAAGAAGGCGAGAAATAAAACGCCAATTGTCGACACCGCGCCGAAAATCGAGCTGCCCGCCAGCCACATCCAGACCACCATCACTCCCGCGCATCCCACAAACCCCCAGACGGCCAGCGGAAATGGGAGATATCGCCCGCGGGGCTCTCCCGAACGAACTCCGCGCAACGCCTGTGAGATCACCAGTTTCCAATGGTGCCGCCCCACCCACAGCACCGACAGCGCAAACGCGATGCATCCGCCGAAATGATCTTCGCTACGGCCGGGATTGGTCTGATCGCCCGTCAACGACCCCTGCCCCATCCGCCAAAATTGATTGGCGATGAAAAAGAACCAGAGGCTGAAGCTCACGGAATTGGGAAGAAAATAGGTGACCCCGACGACCGTGAAATAGAGCGTCGCCTTCTGAAAATTGTCAGGATCCGTGTAACTCCACGGGTGCTCCTTAAAGACGCCGGTAAGATCGAAGGTCAGGGGAATGATGGGGATGTCGCGCGGCCAATAGCTGGCCATCCCATTCCAGATATGCACCAGGAAAACGGCCGTAAACGGCAGCCAAAACGCCGTGGTTCTGAGAATCGGGGCAAAATACTTTCCTTTCTGCGGTTGTTCCAAAAGCGTCAAATAAATCTGCGCTAGCGGAAAAGCCAATCGTTCATTCTCAACCCATTGCCGGCGCACCAGTGAAACCATGCAGATCATGGCGCCGTAAAGAGCCAGAAGGAAAATTCCCCAGGTGAGCCCGGGCCGCACCCATGCCCCCATCCATCGCCCGCGCAACAAGCCCAGCGTGCAGATGACCGCCGCGTAAGCAACCAGTGCCAGCAACGTCCATTTGATCACTTCGCGCAAGGCTTCCCGCGCGCGGCGCAGCGCCGCGACGATTCCCGCCACCGCGCTGCACCCTAAAATTACCGGATAACCCATCGCCAGCGGCGGCACAATCCATGAGAGGTATGACGCCGGACCAGGGCCCAACCAGCGGCTGACATATCCCTGCACGAGTGGATCGCTTTCCCAATCCACAAACTCGGTCCCGCGCGTGAACCGGGGAAACAGCCATTTCTTGAGATGAAGATCCTTCAAAAGATTCGCGTAATCGACATTTCCCTGGGCATGAAAAAACGGCATCAGGAGCGACGGAACAAAATAGCGCATCAAACCACTGCTGGGAAGCGCGCAACTGGCGAGGGTCATTGACATCGCGACGGCTAATTCCGCCGCCGAGAACGCCCATTGAGGTCGAAGCAGATTCAACGGCCCATTGACGCAAATAGCGAAGAGGAACAGCAGCAGGATGACCCCGATCGGCATATTGTTGCCGACGAGGTAGGTGTTGTTGAGTGCAAAATCTTTGTACGACGGGAGCCCGAAAAGGTTGGGGGTGCCGATGATCCCCAATCCCACGCTGCGCCAATTGACCGGACTAGGTGAGGGCAACTCCTTCCATGTATTTTCGCGTGGTAGATTCAAATCGGTCACGGCAGCATATTAGGGCTACTGCCGAGTTCTGCCAAGATTGACTGGAAATCTCATCTGCCAGGGTCAGCCCATCTAAAAAAGCCCGAAAGGAGCCGGCCCACCTGTCGCTGTAGCGGATTGATTATCCTTGTCATCTGTTCTCAAACGCTGCTCAAAATAAGCCAAACAAGGCATGGAAAGCCTCGACGAGTCTTGGCATCGATTTCTTGATCCGCGCAACGGCGCGAGGTTTTTCATTTTCCAATCCGGAGTGAAGTTAGCTCGCCAGTGGAGCGCCGCAGTGCGCCTCCAGGACGCGCAGCGGGCAATGCTCGGGCGCAACCATCGCCTTGACCGGAATGATGTAGGTCTGCTCGGTCACGAACTGCCCGGAGATCGCCGCGTGCGGGACCTGGTCAGTATAGACCATCCAGGTCGATCCGGGCCCAAACTCCAATTGGACCCTGGGCCACTTCTGCTGATAATCCCGATTCTCTTTGAGGTAATCATGAAAGTGCAGCATGAACCGGTCGTATGCCGATCGCTCCATTCCCTTGATGCCGACGACGCGCAGCATTGGCGTCATGGTTTTTTTCACTTTGTTCGATAGTGACCCCGACGCCTGCGCGAATTTCGCGAGGCCCGCATCGTCCGCGAACTTGCCTACGATCACGGGAAATTTTTCGCTTGTCTCCCAAATTCGCGGGCGTGTTGGGTTGATATTCGTAAACACGCGGAGAATCCGATCTCCGTGCGTCGGCCGGCTCGGAAAAGCGTCCACGTGCATCAGGTCATTGCGCTTGTGGACCGGCAGATCGCGCCCCCGCTCCTCCAGCGGCCGAAAACTTGCGTAATCCAACTTCCAATGCGGCGCATAGGGCGCCAAAAATCGGCTTAGAAATTCCGTCACGCTCCGCGAATATCTCCGCATGATGTCATGCAACCGCACCGCGTCTTGCGGCGATTCGCAGGCGTCCCCCCGAACCTGATCGTCCTTGGGCCGATATGAGACATTTTTGTGAACCTTCAGCCCGCTCTGCTTTTGCGACAGTAGAAATTCCCGATCCTCCAGTGAAAATTCGAAAGGAACTGAATCGAACGCCAGGATTTCCCCCTCTTCGAGCTTTTTGCAATATTGTCGCGAAAGCTCTTGGCCCTTCTGCGGCGGCATCCACCCCGCCGGATAGCCATACTCGCGCACATCGACCTTGGCCATGACATTCTCCGACAAATCACTCCCCTTGAACGCCGGAAACACTCACGGCGCCATGAGACGATTATCGGAATATTGCAGCGCGGAACGAAAACGGGCTATAGTAATTTTGATGTACAAAAAAATCCTAGCCGGATGGGCATGCATCGCATGGGCACTTTGGTTTGGCGGGCTGGTCGCCCTGGGGCTTTTCGTCATGCGTTTGTTCGCCGCCGACCGCGAACTCGCGATCAAAACCGCACCCCAGCTTTTTTCCGTTTTTGGGCGATACCAAATCCTTTTGGCCGCTTTTGCCTTGTTGGCCACCGCGGGCTGGCGATTCTCGGTCAAATCAGGCCGAATTTCCGTCCTATTTTTTCTCTTGGCCTTTGCGGCCCTGGCCGCGGCGGTGGGTCCCGCGGTTTTTATGAATCGAATGATGGAACTTTGGTCGCACGGCGATTCGGCGTCGACCGAATTTCAAAAGCTCCATCACGTTTCAGAAATCGTGTACAGCGCCCAAATTCTCATTCTCTTGGTAACGGGCCTGCTCTTTCCGTGGGCATTCCGACAGCCTGACAATTGACGGTACCTGTTTCCTAAACGCCAGTCCCGGTATATTGCTGGACGTGTCCAAACGGATCGCGATTCTGGGCTCCACCGGCTCGATCGGTTGCAGCACCATTGATGTCATTCGCCATCTTGGCCCCCCCTACCGGGCTTCGGCCCTCGCGGCCAATCGTCAGGTTGAAAAGCTGGCGTCGCAGGTCAGGGAACTGCGCCCGTCCGCTGTTGCCCTTGCAGATGAATCGGGTTTAGATGATTTAAAGCGTCTCCTCGGGCCCGATGGCCCAGAACTTTACGCCGGTGAAAGCGGTTTGGTTGATCTGGTTCGACGAGATGATGTGGACATCGTATTGGCCGCGATCGTTGGCGCCGCGGGGTTGCCCGCTGCCCTTGCAGCTGTCCGGGCTGGGAAAACGCTCGCCCTGGCTAATAAAGAATCGCTTGTTGTCGCCGGCTCTCTTTTGATCCCCGAAGCCAAACGTCGTGGCGTCCCCCTGCTGCCGGTCGATTCGGAGCACTCGGCTATTTTTCAGGCTATTCGCTGCGGCCGCGCTTGTGATATCCGCCGCGTCATCCTCACTGCCAGCGGCGGCCCGTTTCGCGATGCCCCTGCCGAGAAAATCCGCGACGCCACCTTGGACGACGCTCTAAACCACCCGACCTGGCGGATGGGAAATAAGATCACCATCGACTCGGCCACGATGTTCAACAAAGCGCTGGAGCTGATCGAAGCCTGCTGGCTTTTTGATCTCCGCCCGGACCAGATACAGATTGTGATCCATCCTGAATCGGTGATTCATTCGATGGTGGAATTTATCGATGGCTCGGTCATCGCCCAGCTCTCCCCGCCGGATATGCGCACGCCGATTCAATATGCCCTGACCTATCCCGAACGTGCCGACGGGTGCAGCCGTAGAATGGATTGGAGCAAGCCGTCGTCGTTAAACTTCCAACCTCCGGATTTTGAGCGATTTGGGGCATTGCGACTGGCATATCAAGTGGCTCAGGCCGGTGGGACGATGGGAGCCGTATTAAACGCTGCCAATGAAGTAGCCGTTGCAGCCTTCATCGACGGAAAAATCCGCTTTGGCGATATTTGCGCCGTCGTAGAACATACAATCTCCCAGCATCGGGTTCAGATCGATGCCAGTTTGGACGATTTGCTTGATGCCGACCGCTGGGCCAGACAGGCGGCACAGGCTTCCATCGCGAAAGAGTCTCTATCCGTGCCGTGAACTATGGTACCATTACCCCAGCCGATATCCCGAATTTGATTTAATCTGTTTAGACGGTGGCGGGCCAACCCTCCACGAGGGAAGCTCGGCTCTCCAGAAATAAGGCGTTTGGCGGAAACGAAATCATGGCGATTTTTAATCAGCTTGCTGACTATCTCCTGCTCGCATTCGGACTAGGGTTCGTGATCTTCTTTCATGAACTGGGTCACTTTCTTGCCGCCAAATTTGTCGACGTCAAGGTCGAGCAATTTGCCGTCGGTTTTGGCCCGGCAATCGTCGCTTGGCGCAAAGGGATTGGTTTCCGCATCGGCACCACTACACCCGAGGCTGAGAAAGTGGTTCAAGCCTCCTATGAATCGCAGCAGAGCGCTCAGCGTAAGGCGGCCAGCCAGGCAAATGCCGACGATAGCGCCAACCATTTCGTCGAAAAGCTGGACCCCAGTACCGAGCAGTGGACGCAGGTGGCCAACACCATTGGCGTGGGCGAGACCGAATACCGCCTGAACTGGGTCCCCCTGGGCGGATACGTCAAGATGCTCGGGCAGGACGACCTCAAACCCGCCGCCGCTCAAGACCCTCGTGCTTACAACAAAAAATCGATCCGGGCGCGGATGCTGATTGTCTCCGCCGGCGTGATCATGAACGTGATTCTTGCCGCCATCGGATTCATGGTTGTTTTCCTGCGCGGTTATCCGATTCCGCCGGCCGTAGTCGGCGACGTGCTTTCTAATAGCCCCGCCAGCCGCGCCGCTCGCGCCGATGGCACTCGCGTCGGCCTCCAGCCGGGCGACCAGATCCTTTACTTCAATGGTAGCAAAACCAGCGGCGATTTCAGCAAAGTTCAACTCGGCGTCGCCCTCTCCAAGGCCGAATCGAACTTTCCCATCGTGGTCCAGCATCTCGACGGCAAACGGGAGACGCTCTACGTCACGCCCGCTTATCAGGGCAATGAGAATAAGGGGCTTTTGGCCATCGGCGTCGCGCCCCCCAGCAACCTCGTCGGCCCGGATCCTTCCCTGAAAAACGACTGGAATGAGGCTTGGTTCCGCCAAACTGCTCGGCCCGATGCCCTGGATGTGCGCATCGGCGACACGATCACTCAGATCAACGGCCATGATGTCAACGAGAATGAAAGCTGGAAGCTTTCGCGTGCTTTGGAAGAATCAGATGGCAAACTTATTGATTTGACCATCCGGTCGGAGTCGGGCACGATTTCCCATCATACGGTTACGCCTCATTTTCAGGCTGCTTTTGATAATCAGGACCTTCAATTGTTGGGAATGGTGCCGCGCACGACCATCGAAGCGATTGGCAACAAGAAGTCCCCCGCCATCGATCGCTTAAAGCCGGACGATATCATCTTGAGCATCGAGGCAGACTCGGATCGCGCCTCCAACCCGCCGTACCGGAAGCTGATGGATACGCTCGCCGCCGCCGGAGGCAAGAACCTGCCTGTCACGCTCACCGTTCTCAGCGCCGGCGATACCGCTCCGCATATCGTAGCCAATCTGATTCCTTCCTTGTGGCTGGGCGATAAATACGGCCTGGGTATTGCTCTGGGATACGATGAGCAGCATCTGGTCGTTTCGCAAACGCTGGAGAACCACCCCGCTGACGGGAAAATTCCCGCCGGTTCAACGATTACCGCCGTCAACGATCAGCCGATCAGCAACTGGTTTCAGCTTCGTCGTTCGATCATGGAAGCGGAGCCGGGCCAAACGTTGACCCTTGGTTTCACTCCCCCGGGCGCCGCTGCCTCGACCGCGACCTTCAAGCTGACGACCGCCGACATTGACTCTGCCCGCGAAATCTCCCTCACACACGACCTGCTGCTAGGGCCCATGCCCGGCATTATTCACACTCATAATCCCCTGGAAGCTATCGGGCTGGGCGTTGTTTATACCCGCGATCTGATCCTCGAATTCTATGTCACTCTTCAGCGCATGTTCACCGGCGACATTAGCTTCAACAACATGATGGGCCCCGTTGGCATGTTCCGAAACGGCGCGCAGCTTGCCAGCCGCGGCGGGACCTGGCTCCTCTGGTTCCTCGCCAACATCAGCGCCAACCTCGCCGTGGTTAATTTCCTGCCGATCCCTATCGTCGATGGCGGACTCTTCGTCCTGCTCATCCTCGAGAAAATCCAGGGCAAGCCGCTCTCCGCTCAGACCCAGCGGATCGTCCAGATGGTCGGCTTGGTGCTGATCCTCAGCGTTTTCCTGATCGTGACATATCAAGACATCGCACGGAGTTTTGGGTATATCAACTAACCTCGAGGATTAATTTGTCTTCTCATGTGATTTCATCTCATCCCGTCGTGCTATACTGGATGAAGTGACCGAGGCCAGTTCAGTTTCTTCTGACATCCCCTGCCGCACCTGCGGCTACAATCTGCGCTCTCTCGATACTCAAAGCCTCTGTCCTGAATGCGCTACACCGGTTTCTCTCTCTCTTCGCTCCGATTTGCTGTGTTTTGCCGATCCTCATTGGGTTTATACCTGGTGCGCCGGGATCCTGATCACCGCCTCGGGTGCTCTAATCACCGCGCTCGCATTTATGATAGTTTCCCGATTCGCCAGCCGATCCTCTTTTTTTCTGCTCAACGATCCCAATAGACTCGCCTCCCGCTTCGCGCGCGGGCATGTTCCCATCATGATCGCCTTGGCACTTTTGCTGGGTATAATTCTTCGAACCATTGGAGCTTGGATTTTCACAACCCCAGATCCCAGCCGCTCCGGTGACCCCTATTTACCTGATCCCGAACGGCGAATTCGCCAGTTCATCCGCTTGGCTGCCCTGATCGCTTTCTTCAACTCCCTGCTCCAATTCCCGGCAACTCGCCTGGCTCTTCCAATCTCGACCTGGAATTGGATCAATATATTCGATTCCGCTGCCAGCATCTTTTCCGCCTTTGGCATTACCACGCAACTTCAT
>CAZCKE010000002.1:0-16216 GCA_964499005.1 uncultured Tepidisphaeraceae bacterium | reverse complement strand
GCCTTGTTCTTTTGGCACATTCTGCCCATTTCCCGCACCCCCGCCTTTATCTTCACCTCTCTCGTCGATCTCACGCGGATCTGCGGCATTCTCTTCTCGATCGCCTGGCTCGGATACCTTGTCCTCTTGATCCAATTTCGAAAGAGCGTTCAGCAAACCCAATCCTCCTTTTTTTTGCCTTCCGCAGCTTAGATCTCACCGCTCCAATAACCCTTTCTCATTGCATTTCTCCCGTGAAGGTCCAAAATGCCCTCACGCTCTTTACCATTAGCCTTGTCTTGCCTTGATCATCCTTCTCATGATCTCCACCACGACCATGGCCCAAACTACAACATCTTCGGAGCCCCAAATTATTCACCTCTGGGAGAACGGCGCGCCGGGTTTTGAGAACCGCCGCGATATTCCCGAGCAGGCCCAGAGCTACTGGGTTCGAAGCGTCAACAACCCCTCCATTACCGCGTTCCTCCCGGCCAAGGAAAAAGCCACTGGCGCCGCCATCATCGTCGTTCCCGGCGGCGGCCATCGCGAGCTGGTCTTCGACGCCGAGGGGCGCGACCCAGCTCTGTTTCTTTCCAACATGGGGGTTGCCGCCTTTGCGCTGAAATATCGCCTAGCACGCGAGCTGGGCTCTCCGTACACGATCGACAACGCGCGACAGGATACTGTCCGCGCGATGTGCTACGTTCGCGCCCACGCCGCGGATTTCAACGTCGATCCCAACCGCATCGGCATCATCGGCTTCTCCGCCGGTGGCGAGCTCGTCTCTATGATCGCCTACAATCACGAGAAACCCAGCCTCAGCGCCGTGGACCCCATCGACCGCGAGAGCTATCGCCCCAATTTTCAGCTTCTGGTCTACCCCGGCCCGCTCGGTCTCCCCGATCCCTTCCCCCGGGAGGGGCCGCGGACGTTGGCGCTGGCAGCCAACGACGACAAGGGGCCGTCCAATACTCTGCTAACGCTCGTGGAGCGCTATCGCCAAGCCAATGTGCCCATCGAGCTGCACCTCTTTGCCCATGGCTCCCATGCTTTTAACATGGGGGATCGGTCAAAGCTGGTGACGATTCATTCGTGGCCGCAGCGCATGGCGGACTGGCTGGAGGATAATGTGATTAATCCGCCGCTGGCTGGGGCGAAGTGATTTGCCCACAGCGAATGGAGCGACATCAGGCGCGAATTGCGCGTCGACGCAGCGCTCCGACACCGGCCAAGCCGCCGAGGAGGATCAGCGAGTCCCAGACCATTGCGGGCAGTGGGACGGCTGAAGGGCCGGGGCCGGAAGAAGGGGCCTGTGTCACGGGGCCAAAGATCAGGTTGTCGAGGGCGATGCCGGTGCCGTTGCCGAAAGCTGAACCGGTGGTCAAGGTTCCATCGCTGGTCGTGGGGAAATCGAAGCGGGCGGAGTGAACGCCAGCAAGGTTGATGTTCCAAACTTCCGAGCCGATGTCATTGAGCGTAACGATATCGATCAGATTTCCATCGATGTCAAAAGCACGAAGGGTGGCAAACTGGCCAGGAATGCCGGAGGCGTCGGCCTGGATCGAGACGTCGTTGGTGACGCCGGGCGTTGAGGTTCCGGGGACGACGAAGGTGAAGATCACTGGGTCGGCGTAAGAGAGCAGGCCGCTGCCGGTGACGCCTCCGATGCCGTTGGGGGAAGTGGCCGCGACGACGGCGACAAAGGGGTCGGTGGAGCTAAAGAGGACGCCATCGGCGCGATACTGATCGGAGAGTTGGGCACTGGAAGGGACGGAAGAACCGGGGGAATTACTCATCGCCGTCAGCGACGCCGGGAGATCACCGCCGCCACTGGGGGGATCAAAATTGATCGTGGTAACCGCCCAGGACTTGGCGGCCAATGAGATCGAAAGGATACCCGCCGCGATAGAAAGCTTTTGAAATCTTCCCACTTTATCTTCTCCCACTTTTCTGGCCGACCAAACACGCGAACCCACTGGGCGCGGCGAAAATCGTACCCGATGGCAATTACATCAAGCAACAAAATAATTTCATCCCCGGTTCACAATTGGGAAGGACCACGAATCGTGCATGGGAGATTTTCGGATTGGGGCGTCTTTAGGCGGCGGCGGTTTCGGCAATGCGGCCGTGGGAATCAATTTGGTCGAACTTCACAGAGACGCGCTTGCTGACACCCTGCTCCTGCATGGTAACTCCGTACAGGACGTCGGCGATCTGCATCGTCCGCTTGGAGTGGGTGATGATGATAAACTGGCTCTGCTCGAGGAATTCCTGGACGATCATGTTGAAGCGCTGGTTGTTGGCCTCGTCCAAGGCCGCATCGACTTCGTCGAGGATGCAGAAGGGGCTGGGCTTGGATTTGAAGATGCTCATCAGGAGAGCGACGCAGACCATCGTCTTTTCGCCGCCGGAGAGCTGGCTGATGGTCGCGGGCTGCTTGCCGGGGGGGCGGGCGATGATCTCGATGCCGGCGTCCAGAATGTCGACCTTGATCTTTTGGGGCGGAAGGGGCTGCCCATCTTCTCCTATCTGGACGGGGGCGTTCTTAGGGGGATCGAGTTCGGTTTCGAGATAGATATCCGCTTTGCCGCCGCCGAAGAGCTTGCGGAACATGCCCTGGAAATGCTCGCGGACGGCATTGAAGGTCTGCTCGAAACGGGCGCTGCTCTCCACGTTGATCTCGTCGATTAACTGCTCCAATTGCGTTTTGGAATTGGTCAGGTCGCTCACCTGCGTGTCCAGGAACATGCGGCGCTGCTCGAGCTCGTCCTGTTCGCCAATGGCTTCAACGTTGACGTTGCCCAGGCGATGGATCTTCTCCCGCAGCTCCTTGATCTCGGCGGCGACGGCATCCCAATCCATCTGCGCCGGCTCGTACGCCTTTCCATCGGCGGTCAATTCCGCGTAACGCTCCGGCAGGTTCAGTTGCAGCTCTTCCGTCGTCCGCTGCACCAGCCCTTCAATGCGGACGCGCACCTCGCCGATTTTCAGGTCCAGATCATGCAATTCGCGCTCGAGCTGCTCCCGGACGGCGCGACTGTTTTCGACGCGGCTGGAGAGTTCGGAAACGCGCTGGCCGAAGTGGACGATCTTCTCGGCCAAGGCGGCGGATTGGTGTTCCTGGTCGGCGGCGCTGCGATGGAGGGTTTCCTCGGCGTGAGCCGCCGATTGGCGGTCGCGGGCGGCTTGCTCCTGACGATCGACCAAGGCGGCGACCGAACGGCCCAGACGCTCCAACTGCTGGTTCAATTCCGCCTGTGCCGCGGTCTGGCGCTGCACGGCCTGACGGCTGGCCAGTTGTTTCTCCTGCACCTGTCCCAGTTGCACGCGCGAGGCGGTTAACTGCTCGCCGAGCTCCTGAAGGCTTTGCGCGATGGATTTTTGACGCTCGGTGAGCTCCTGAACCTGTGCATTGGCCGCATCCTGCTGGGATTCCAAATCTTTCTGGCGCTGCTGAAGCGTCGCCTGCTCGGCGACAAGGGGCTGCGTTTGCGCGGTGAGAGTTTCCATCTCGCGGTCGAGGACCGTCTGTTCGCGGCGCAGGGCGTTTTGACGATCAAGGTTTTGGGCCATCACCCCACCCAATTCGATCTTGGCGTTGTTGGATTGATAGAAGGCATTGCGAAGGAGGCCGATTTGCTCTTCCAAGGCCTGGGCCTGGGTGTTGCCTTCAGCCAATTCATGGCCGAGTTGATCGATGCGAATATCGACTTCGGCGATTTGCTGGGCAATGGCTTCGAGCTCGGAGCGGCGTGAGATCAGGCCCATGGCGGCGGTCAGCGGGCCCAAACGCAAGGTTCCATCGGCTTCGAGAACTTCGCCGCTTCGGGTTACGAAACGATATCCCCGAGGCGCGGTTGCGTGAAGCGCCGCCGCCGTGATCAAATCCTCAACGACGAGGGTCCGGCCCAACACATGGCGCACCAATGGCCCGTCCGCGGGATCGAAACGCACCAAATCCATCGCGGGCGCCGCGTTAGCATCCCGCCAGTATGCGAATTGCTCCGACGTCTCCAGCCGATCCGCGCAGAGGAAATTGACGCGGCCTTCGAGGTCTTCCATGGCCTCTCGCGCGGCCAACGCCGCCGCGGAGTCGTGGGTGACCAGCATTTGATCGCGCCCGTCCAGTGCCGCTTCGATCGCCACGACGTTGCGCACGTCGACGGAAATCAGGTCGGCGACCAATCCGCGGACAAACGGGAATTTGGAGTCGCGCTGGCGCAGGACCGATTGAACGCCTTCACTGACGCCTTCACGGCGAGCTTCGAGATCTTGCAGAAGCCGTTGGCGTGAGATCAGGCCCGAGCGATGTTCTTTGGCCGCGCCCAGGCGGTCGCCGACTTCAGCGATCTGCTTGTTCAGCGCGGCCGCTTCAGCGCGACGGGCATCGAGGTCTGTCTGCCGACTCGTCATCGTTTGCGTGATTTGACCCAGTTTCTCCGCAAGTTCGGCATGGGTGGCCTGGAGCGTTTGCCATTCACCCAGCACCTGCTCGCGCCGGTCGCCGAGGCGGGTTTGCTGAAGCGAGATGTTCCGCCGCTCGATCTCAATCGCCCCCAGGCGGCTGGTGGTCGTGGAGAGCTTGCGCATGAGGTCGAGAATAGCGGCCTTGCAGCGTTCGATTTGCGCGGAGGCTTCGCTGAGCCGGAGTTGCCCATCCTCGAAGGACTTCTGCCGCTGTTCGATGCGCTGGTGGTTCTCCTGCAATTCCCGAGTCAACGCCGCGAGATTGCCCGTCTCGGCCGCCAACGACTGTTCGAGTTCCGCCTGCTTGGCCGTCGTTTGCTGTTTGTCCTGCTCGATCGCCGCGAGTTGCTCGGCCAGTTGCGCGATCTGTTGATCGGCGTATTGCTGCTGCTGCCTGGCCGATTGAATTTGTGCGCGCGTCTGAACCAACTCGTATTCGAGGCGTTGGCGGCGCTGGGCGTGGGAATCCAGTTCCGCTTTTTCCCCCGCCAGCCCGTTCTGGGCCGAGGTCAGATCGCCGGTCGCGTCGTCAAATCGGAAACGAACATCCTGATGCCGCTCTTGAAGCTGGGCGGATGTTTGGCTGTGTATGTGATATTCCTGAAGGCTGTACGACAATCGCATCTCGGACAGACGCGTGGAGTATTCCTGAAACGAGCGCGCTTTGGTTGCTTGAATCTTTACGCTGCGTAACCGTTTCTCGATCTCCTCGACGATGTCATTTACGCGGACGAGGTTCTGATCGACCCTTTCAAGTTTGCGCTGGGCTTCTTTTTTGCGGGCCTTGAATTTGGAAATGCCGGCGGCCTCTTCGAAAATCAACCGCCGCTCGTCGGGATTGGCTTCGAGCAGCGCAGCGACGCGGCCCTGCTCGATGACGCTGTAGGCATCGACGCCGATGCCGGTATCGAGAAACAGGTCGCGGACGTCCTTGAGGCGAGCGGTGGAGTTGTTGATCTGGTATTCGCTGGTGCCGTCGCGGAAAAGACGCCGGCCGACCCACACTTCATCGGTCTGGACGCCGAACGCCCGGCTGCCATCGGTCTTGGGAGGATTTTCAAAGACGAGGGTGACCTCGGCCATGCCGCCCGCTTTGCGGGTTGCCGAGCCGTTGAAGATCACGTCCATCATTGCATCGCCGCGCAGGCTCTTGGCGGATTGCTCGCCCAGGACCCACTTGACGGCATCGACGACGTTGGATTTTCCACACCCATTGGGCCCCACCACGCCGGTAATCGGCGCGTCGAACACAAATTCGGTGCGGTCGGCAAAGCTCTTGAAGCCCTGAAGGATGAGTTTTTTAAGTCGCATCGGCTTCGGTCCTCCTTGACCGAGTATCTTTCAGTCATCTGTTGTCGTTGGTCGAGGGCCTTTTGTCAAATCCATGACTGCAAAGTGGCCTCGAACAAGGACCTACGTCAATTTCACCCCCCCAGGCGCGGGGTCGTGTCGGTATTGGCATCGGCCCGGTCTGAACCGGCGCCGGCAGCCGCGGGAGCTCGGTTGCCCTGCGGTCGGCCCCCGATGTTGTCATCGGGGATCCGCGACCAGTTATCCGTCTCAAGCTGGGGGTGCTGCAATTCAAACACGCACGCCAGCGGCTTGCCATCGGTATCGCCGTAGACTTGGCGGGTGTCGACCATTTGCTGGGTTAAGGCCACCACATCGTTGAAGGTGAAGTCCAGCGTTTGCTCGCCGGCGGGGCCTTCGCCGCCCAGGCGGGCAACGATTTCGGCCAAATCATTGCCGGTGGCGATTTCGACTGGATGCGGGCGGCGCGGGTCGCGATAGAACATCGCCAACAACTTGGTCCCATCACTGGATGAAATGCTGAACCGCGTATCCATCGCCATGAACGTCAGGGGAGTCTGGAGGCTGACGTTGCGGCCAAAGATCGCGATGCGCGGCACGCCCGTGCTGGTCGCGTAGACCATCGGCGGGCCATTGGTCGGCACGACGTCCAGCAGGAAACGATCGCCGATCTTCTTGGTCATGAAACCATATTCATCGAGAAAGCCGAGTTGCTTCTCCGGTTCCGTGTCGTAGGCCAGGTACTGCGAGGAATTGTTGACCAGGATGCGGTATGCGGCGATGCGCACTTCCGCGCGCTCGGAGCCCATCAGTGTCCGCAGCATGTGCATGATCTCAGGCGTCGCAGGCAACCCACCGAGAGTCCTCACGGCATAGAGCTGATTTCGATCGGTGGAATCGGAAGCCATGTGCAGCAGTACTTCGCGCGCCGGCGCGTCGCCGCAGTATGCCGCGGCGCGGGCAGCGGCGAACGCCACATCCGAATCCGGATCAGAAATCAAGGGTTCGATGATCGGCAGCGCGTCGCCGCCCATCGCTTCCCAGCAAAGCGAGATGTCCGCCAATGGGGCATTGGGTTTGTGGGCTTCAGCGACGAGTTGCTTGGCTTTGCCCGCGACAAACGCGGGAGAGTCGTCCAGGAACATGTGAGACAGGACGCCCAGGAAATGCTTCCAGTCGCCGCGATATTGATGAGGAACGTAGACTTCGACCAATCCCTCGTCCTCGGGGATGGCGACAACCTGGCTGCGGTCGCCGGTGAGGACTTCATGCAGCGTCGGCGCGTTCCAGCGATGGGCCACGAGTTCCTCGATCACACGCGCGGTGCTGAGCTGAGGCTGGCGAAGTTCCATATGAATCGGCCGGTCATAGGCAACGATGCCACCGCCCAGAATCGTGCCGACTCGCAAGCTCTCTTTTTCGTCCCGCGCGGAGTACTTGCCCTCGCGCAGCGCGTAGGCCGGGTTGACGAAGATTTCGCCGCCTTCAACAGTGGCAAATACGTGAGCACCGATGGCCTGGGGATCGACCAAGCCATGATCGCTTAGATCGGTCTGGTAAAGCCATCCATGGGCGAGGCTGGTCGTGTGGCCTCGTGGCAAGGCGCGGACGATGACATCAAAACGCTGACCTTCACGCGCGCCCACCGGGAGCGGCCCTTCGACCGATACGATGGCCACTCGTGGATCACTGTAAATTTTTTCGGGGGTGAAATCGTGGAACTGCCCATGTTGCCAGGTGCCGAAGCCCCGAAGCATGATCTTCTTGGTGATGTAATCGCGGATGATCGAGTTGGCCGAGGAATCCCCCGTGCCGTGCAAGCCGACCACGATGCTGTATCCGTAAACCGATGCCGTCTCAAGATTCGTAAACCGTACGCGCTCGAAAAGAGTTGCGTGCATGAAATCGGGAACGAGCGCGTTGGGCAGGTTCGGCCAACGCGATTGCTCGGGCGGAGGCGGAGGTGTTTGGCCACATCCATTCAATGCGGCCATGCCCATCAGGCCCAGGGCCAATGCGCTCAAGCCGTGGGTCCAAGGTCGCGTTTTTCGGCGGGGAGTTTTCCCGTACTGCATGAGAGTTACCTCCACGTGTTATCGGACGAACAGGGGTCTGGGCTTGATCATTGGCAGGCTTACGATTTTGAACTAGCCCTTGGACGAGGTCATTACGGCAGCGGTTTCAGAATCAGCCGCCGAAACTCGTTTCCGCCGGGTTTTAGGTTTAGCCGCTTCGCCATTGTTTTCGCCCGTCGCGACGGGCGGTTCCCCTGGCGGCTCCAAGAACAAACGCCCCTGAGTGGGGTCTTCATATCGCCGGGAATCGATCACTGCCTTGGCCTCATCTACCAACTCCTCGAGGGTCTTAAACTGCTTGTATACGCTGGCAAAGCGGACATAGGCGACCTGATCCACTCGCCGTAGCCGCTCGGTGACCAGCGCCCCCACGATTGTTGAAGGCACCTCCCGGTCATGGGCCTTGAAAACATCCTCCTCGACCTCATCGACGATGCGCTGCAACTCGTTCTGCGGCACGGGCCGCTTGAAACAGGCTCGCTCCAGGCCATTGAGGATCTTTTTGGACTCCCAGGGAACCCGCCGGCCATCGCGCTTAATGACGCTGAGCCGGACGTGCTGCTCGATTTTTTCGTAGGTCGTAAAGCGTTTTTTGCATCGCAAACACTGTCGGCGTCTACGAATAGCCCGGCCCCCGTCGCAGGTTCGCGAATCGATGACCTTCAAACTCTCCTTCTCCGCTTCGCAGAAGGGGCAGCGCATCTCCGGAAACCTACCAGAAAAGCCCTGAAAACGAAAGAAATTACCTGTGTGGCAATTCGTTGCGAATTCAATGATTCCGTCAACAAATGGCTTGCGATAAACGGCCAGCGGGGAGGCGCTAATGGGTGTTCTGCATCGAGGCCATCTGGGCCGTGGGACTGAGCTGGATGGCGCACTGATCGGCGGGAACGTCGTTGAGGACCTTTTGAAGGTCGAGGACAGAAGTGACAGGCCTGCCGGCGATGCTGGTGATGACCGAACCGGCGGAGATGCCCTGCTTCTTAAAGGGGCTGTCATCCTCGATGCCGATGACGAGAATTCCGTGGCAAGCGCCATCTTTCATGGCGGCCTGGCTGGCGCCAAGCCAGTTCTTGGGGACGGGTCCCAGGGCCATGCCGCGCCAGAAGAGGCGCTGGGTTTCCTGGGAGATCGCATATTGAACGGGGCGTTTGATCGGGACGATCTGAACGTTCGATCGCTTGTTGCCGCGGATCAACTGAATCGGCACGGGCTTGTCGATGGAAGCGGCCCCGACCATGCGGACAAATTTTTCAGTATCGATCACGGGCTGATCGTTGAAGCGTATGATGATGTCGCCCTCAACCAATGCGCTGGTCGCGGCGGGCGAGCCTTGCTCGATGGATTCGACGCACACGCCGACACCGTCGCTGAGGCTCAGGTCGTGGCGCTGCTTGTCGGTGGGCATCACGACGGAGACCCCGATGTAGGCGTAGATGATTTCACGGCCTTGGCGGAGGGAATCGACTTCGGCGAGCAATTGTGAATTGACGGGAATGGCAAATCCGATCCCGTTGGTCTGCTTCTGGGGAAGGATAACTGCGGTGTTGATGCCGATGACTTGCCCGTTGATGTCGAACAGCGGCCCGCCGGAATTGCCGGGGTTGATTTGGGCGGTCGTCTGAATGAGGTTGGAATAGAGTCGGTTTTCTTTGCTGGCCAGGCGTGGCAGGGAACGTTCGGTCGCGCTGACGACGCCAACGCTCAGGGCCATCTCCCCTTCGGTGGCCAGGCCATAAGGATTGCCCAGGGTCAGGGCCCACTGGCCGCGAGTGCATGCAATCTGGTTGAAGCGAACGATGGGTAGGTGGCCGGCGGGAATCTTCAGGACGGCCAGATCGGCTCGCGGGTCGGCCCCTACTACGACCGCGGGATAGACCTTGCGATCATCCGTCGTCACCCAATACTGCTGCGAATCTTCGACGACGTGCTCGTTGGTGAGAATGAATCCGTCGGGGTCGATGATAAATCCGGTTCCGACGGTGCGGGTCGTTTTGTCCAGAAGGCCCTGGAGCTTCTGGGGATTCAGTTCGTCAGCGCGCATACCGGCATCGTTGGCGGGCGCCGTTTCAACGGCGGAAATAGCCACGACCGCCGGAGCGACATTCTTGGCGATGGTTTGAAATTTATCCTGCAGGAACTTGAGGTCGATCGTGCTGGACGCATCCAATTGATCGGGATCGTCAGCGGCAGTTGCAGCGCGGGCGATGTTGAATCCGTGCCCCTGGCGCATCAGCAACAAGAGCGCAAATACCAGGCTGAGCAGCAAGCCGGTGGTAAGCCGCTTGCAACTGATTGATCGGTTGGCCATCCACGAATCCAGTATGGACCATGCCAGACCGCGGCCAAGAAGCAGGCTCATGGCCGCAAATCGGACCAGGGACAATCACAATATCGTTCAGAATTGGGGCGAAGCTGTTGTACAAACCAAAAAGAGGTAATCAAGGGATGGCGTGAGAGTTGGTTGGGGATAGTTATCGGACCCAATGGAGCCGCGTTGGATGCGTTGAATGAAGAGCACGGTTATCATGCCCTACCATGGCGATTGATCTGCGGGAGAGGTTGGCGGTAATCAACGCCCGTGTGCGGGAGGGGCAATTTGCCGAGGCGGCGCGGGTGTCGGGGGAATTGCTGGGGGCGGCCAAGGATATCTCCAAAGAGGAGTTTGAGCGGGCGGCGCGGGCGCTGGTGTCTTCCGAGGCGCTGCGGCCGATGTTTCGCAGCACCAAGGACGCTGGAGCAGCGGGGGTGCTTTATGAGGAAGTGGGGCAAATTCTGGAAAAAGAATTGCCTGAGGAAAATGAAGTCCTGCTGGCGATGGGAGAGAAGCGAGCGATCATCCTGGCGGCGCAGGGGCGGGAGCGCGAGGCGGCAAAGATGCAGAGAATGGTCTTCGAGACACTGGAGCGCGTGGCGGGACTGGCGGATCGACGAACACAGATGGCTCGCAGCAGCCTGGCGATTCGGCTGAGGAACCTGGGGGATGACACGGGAGCGGATGCGCTGTTTGCCGAAACGGGAGTGTGCGAGCATTTGCTGGAGGTTCAAAAGTACGTCCAGTCACAGGGAATTGCAGTGAGCGATGTGCTGAGCCCGTGGTCGGAGAATTGCCGAAACTGGGTTTACTTCGTGGGAGTGGTTCTGGATGGAGAGGCATTGAAAAAGCGGTTTTCACTGCCGGATTTTGTTGTGGTGCATTCGCATCTGGGGACGCACGATGGAGCCGAGCAGGGGCTGGTTTGTCAGATGGATCATGATGCGTTGATGGGGGCGCATCCGCAGCTGGCGCGCGGGGCAAAGGTGATTGGGTGAATTGAGATATCGTGGCCGCCGCAGGGGACGACGCCTAATGTGGAGATCGGCGATTAAGCGCTGGCAGGAACAAGGTCACATGCTTCAGGGGGCATCCAATGAGGATCTTGGTTTTTCCACTTCACGTTGCAGCCGATCGGATTGGTCAGGGAGATGGCGGGCTGCCGGCCGGCAAGGAGAGCATCGATGGCATCGCGGAGCTCATGGGTTTTCTCCATGCCAGGGGTGCGGGGGTTGTCGTCCATTCGTCCGGTGTAGCAGAGATTCCGCTGGGAATCGAAGACATAGAAATGGGGAGTGCGCAGGGCACCATAGGCGAAGGCGACCTGTTGGGAGTCGTCGCGGAGGTAGGGAAATTTGAAGCCTTTTTCACGAGCGTGCAGCTTCATGTGGGGGAAAGAGTCTTTGGGATGATTGACGGTTTCGTTGGAATTGATCGCAACCAGGGCGACGCGGCGCGGGGCGTAGTCGCCGTGGAATTGGATCATCCGCCGCTCGCTGCCGACGACGAAGGGGCAATGGTTGCAGGAGAAGACGATCACGAGGAGCTTGGCGTCTTTGAAAGAAGCCAGGGAATAGACCTTATCGTCGATTCCGATGAGATTGAAATCGGGAGCCTGAGCGCCGAGAGGGAGAGTAAAGGGCATGGGATCACCTTCCTAAGTTCAAAGATTTGCGAGTGTATTGAAACAAAAGGATAAAGAACGGGCAAGAGGAAAATCATCGCGCCTGGCCGCACGTCACTTTGCTGCAGCGAAGCGCTAAGGTTTGTTCAGGATTGGGGCGTGGGAGTTTTTGGGGTTTGGTGAATGGAGGAAAAGGCGCGGCGAAAGAGCCATCCGGAATAGGCTCCGATAAAGGCAGGAATAAAGGCGATCACGCACGTCAGGAGATTCTGCAAGCTGCCTGTGCCTTTGATGAGAGCGAACAATTGGGACAAGGGAATGGATAGACCGATGAGGATAGCCCAGAGCCAGGGTTTTCGAGGGCGAAAAAAACTGAGGATGAATGTGAAGACAATAATGCAAAGGGCGGCGGGCTGGGGCTCGTTGTTATGCAAATCGACCCAGCCAATGAAGAAGATCATCGCGAGGATCGCGGCAAGAATGAGAATTGAGATGAAGGTGTTGCCGGCGGCATGTTCTTTCATGGCGGTGATTCCCAGGTCGAATGTGGTGTGAACGAAAACGCGAAGAAGCCCGAGGAAGCCGCGATCGCGATAGGCATCGCGGGATGAATTAGCAAAGACCTGCTGCATATCGGCGGCGAAGTTGCGGCGAAAATCCGCCGGATAAATACGCAGGGAGAGTGCGTGGATTCGGCGGCCCAGGCGGACAGGGAGCGGATCACTTTGCCTCATTGGGGCTCCGGGACGAGGAGGCGCGTCAGGGGAGCAAGCTTTTTGGAGCGGGCGATCTGGACAAGGCTTTGAATACGAGCCAGCTCCTGACGTGCGAGGCGGCGGCCCTGGCGGGTCATGCGGTAGTATTTGCGGCGCTCATCGTCGAGCGCTGGGTCGGGGCGATAGTCGGATTCTTCGATCAGCTGGTCGGCAAGCATTTGCTTGACGGAACGATAAAGGGTTCCGGCGGCGAGGCGCATGCGGCCATCGGTGAGCTTGGCGACCTCCTGCATGATACCGTAGCCATGACGATCGCGGTCGCTCAGGGCCAGCAAGATGTGGAACGCGGCCGGAGTCAGATCGGGAAACGGCTGATGATCCGAGTCGGATATATCCATAATGGATATATTGTAGGGTTGTGGCCTTGTGTGTCAAGTAAGGCTTGGGCCATGGCGGAATTATCGATTCAGATCAAGAAGAAGACGGATGGCTCGGCGGCGCTGAGTTGCCGGCGAGCCAATGGGAGTATGACCTGGCAGAGGCAGGTGGGGGTTCGTGGGCAATTTTTCCCGCTGCATGATTTGACGCATTACGCGGTGGAGACGGTGCTGAAATTTCAGCAAGGATTTTTCGGGCTCGTGGCCCAGGGGTGGGATTTTGGGGACTTCGATAAGCCTTGGCCGCGGGGCAGGATTCCGGAGGAGGGAATTTTGGCGGAAGTGATCGTGGGGATGCTTGATACCGAACGCGCCGGCGGAGAGATGATGTCGGCGGCGGAATTGAAGGGACATATGGAGAAATATTTTACGGAACATGGAGGAACGGGCCGGTGTGAGGTGACGGATCAGGAGCTGGAGGCGATTCGGGCGAAACGAGGAGAATTGTTTGCGAAGTGGAGAGAGTTGCCGGAGGGGGAGACGATGGAGTTGAGGTTTAATGCTAAACAAGAATCGGCCCCTGACTCTCTCCACATAAAGGGAAAGAGTTAGCCATCGATAGCGGCTTCGATGGTTGCGCCGTCTTTTAGCTCGCTCAGGGGAGCGAGGTTTCCCTGGATGGTCTTGCCGTTGATTTTCAGGGAGTGAACGCCTTTGTTTTTGGATTTGGGGTTGGTCACTTTGATCGTGAAACTTTTGCCGCGGAAGTTGCGGCGCATCTCGAAGCCTGGCCAGGATTTGGGGATGCAGGGGTCGATGCGGAGCCCATCGAGTTCGGGACGAACGCCCAGAATGTATTGAACGGCAGAGTGGTAGGACCAGGAGACGGTGCCGGTGAGCCAGGGAACGCGGGATTTCCCGGCGTTGGTGTTGCAACTGGCGTATGTCGTTTGGCTATGGGCGTAGGGCTCGATCTGGCGGATCTCAGCACGAGTGTTGTACGCGGCGGGCATGTAAGCGCGGTAATACTCATAGGCGCGATCGCCGTCGCCAAGGATGCACTGGGCCATGACCGCCCAGCTTTGGGGGTGATTGAAAATGCCGCCGTTTTCCTTGATGCCGGTGTTGAAGACGACGCCCCCCATGATTTGTTTGGGGGTTTTGACAAAGGGAGGCGCGCTGAGGGTCAGACCGTAAGGTGTGGCGAGATAGTCGTGCATGGATTTCATGGCGAGGGCGGATTGTTGTGGCGTGGCGGCGCCACTGATGACGGCCCATACTTGCGTATTGATGTAGACCTTGCCCTCTTCCATCCGGCTGGTGCCGTACTTGGTGCCATCGGCGCCAGTGGCCCAGATGAACCAGTTGCCATCCCAGGTGGTTTTCTGGATGGCGGCGTCAAGCTTCTCGCGCTGGGCCAGGGCCCATTTGGATTCTTCGGGCATGTTCAGGCGCTGGGCGATCTCGGAGTAGAGCCCCAATCCGCGGCGGACCTGGAAGGCGACCATGACGCTTTCACCCGTGTAGCCCAGGCTGCAGCAGTCGTTCCAATCGGCGGATAATCCGCAGGGTAAACCATTGCGGCCGCTGCGTTCAAGATTGAATTCCAGGGCGCGGCGCAGATGGCCCAGGACAGTCGACTGGCCGTGGTCGGCGTAAGGAAGAACTTTTTTATAGAAGTCGACGTCGCCGGTTTCAGCAACATAAGTCGGGACGGCATCGAAGAGCCAGAGGCTATCGTCGCTGCGGAATTCTTCCTTGCGCGGGGCGGGTTCGTGGCCGGGGTTGTGGGAGAAAGGCTTGATGACGGGAATCGCGCCGCCGGACTCGACCTGGCCGGTAAGCATCAGCTCGAGCCGGTCACGCATTTTCTCTTTGAGAAGCGGCCTTACGCCGGGGAAATCCTGGACGGTTTCCGCGAAACCCAGGCCGTCCCGCTCCCCGTTGTAAAAGGGGGATGCGGCGCGGGACCAAGCGTAGGTGATCAGGGAGTTGTAGGCATTCCAGACATTGACCATGCCGTCGAATTCCGGATCGGGTGTTTTGACGCGGACGGATTCGAGCATGGAATGCCAGGATTCCTTGAGCTTTTTTAATTCCAAATCGCAGCGCTGGATGTTGCCGAACTCGGAGATGGCTTTCTTGCCGTGGGAATCGGGAGTGCCCAGTCCCAGGAGAACGAGCAGATCGTGGGATTGTCCGGGGGCGAGATCGATATCGACCTGCTGAACGCCGATGGAGTTTTCGCCGGCGGTTTGAAAATTAGTGAGCTCACCGGCGGCAGATTCGAGCGATTGGGGACGGGCATAACTGCCGTAGACGCCGATGAAATTCTCGCGGAGGGTCTCGAAAGCGGCGATGGGCGCCCCCACGAATTTCATCCAATAGCGCGTGGGAAACGTGAAATTCTTCGGATCAAATGGCTCATACGGGTGACAGCCGACAGTGATCATGCCGTCAACCCAGTCGGCTTTGCTGCAAAAAAGCGAGTATTGGAGATTGGTCAGGTCCTGCCAGAGCTGGGGCTGGTTGGTGAACTCGCAATAGGTATAGACGGAAATTTTGCGCGGCTGATTGGAACGATTGGTCACGCGGAGACGCCAATATTCAAACAGTTGGCCCAGAGGGACGAAATAAGTGGCTTCGGTTTCGATGCCGGAGTAGTCGGAGGTGATGGTGGTATACGCAGTGCCATGGCGGCAGGTCGACTTATACTGATCCAGAGGCTTGCCGACAGGCTGCCAGGCGGCGCTCCAGTAGTCGCCCGAGTCGCGGTCGTGCAGATAGAAATATCGGCCGGGCTGATCGAGGGGAACGCTGTTGGCGCGCATGCGAAGGATGCGACCGGTGGCGGCGGAGCGGTAGAAGCTGTAGCCGCCAGCGTGGTTGGTGATGATCGCGCCGTACTCGGTGGTGCCCAGATAGTTGGACCAGGGGCGCGGAGTGTCAGGACGCGTGATGACGTATTCCTTGGAATCGTTGTCGAAATGGCCAAATTGCATGCAGGACCTCGGTGGTTGAGGGGGCGGTGTACTGCAATGGTGGCGGAGCGTCAAGACGAGAAGATGTGGATAACAAAACCATGCTCGAATGACCGAATTGGGGGTCCGGTCATTCGAGCACGAGTCATCGATTATCCAGGCGAAGATCCCGATTATTCGGATGCTTCAACGGCGGATTTGGGCTTGGCGTCGAGCAGGCCCTTGGTGTGCAAAACCGCTTCGCGAATTTCCTGGGCGATTTCCTTATTGTTGGCCAGGAATTGCTTGGCGACTTCGCGGCCCTGGCCCGGGCGAACGCTCTTGTAATTGAACCACGCGCCGCTCTTTTCGACGACGTTGGCGAGGACGGCC
>CAZCKE010000001.1:0-39946 GCA_964499005.1 uncultured Tepidisphaeraceae bacterium | reverse complement strand
TTCCACCATGAAACCCCGAATGATTTTTCGTCAAGATCGTTAAATATTTCCTTGACCAGATGCCCCGCGCCCGGAACGTCAGCCCCAATAGAAGAATAAAACCTACGGTCTATTTCAACTCTAGAATTGGTGTACGGCTCATTTAGCTTATTAATTTCTTCTTGACGCATAACTCAACGCTTCCACCTTACAGGTTTTATTCTAGCAAGAATAGAGAAAGCCGCCGGCCGGGAACTCCAGCCAACTACCGTCGAAGAAAAACCCCGGAAGGTACGTTCCCCGATAGAAGGAGAACCCCAGCGTAACGGCGGTGGCCGCCGAGATCACCAGCAAACCTCCAAACAGCCGCCGGGGCATCGCGAGCAGAATCAGCCCGCAGACAACATAGAACTGTTCTTCGTAGCAGAGCGTCCACGAGGGGGACATCAGCATGTTCGCCTCGGCCCCGGCAACGTGATAGCGCCACATTTCCGTCAATGTGAAATTGCCAAACCACTGTGACGGCAGAAAATGGCCGATGACGGGGATGCGGCCCTCGTACCACGCTCCCGGCGATGACGCAGCGCTGGGGTGCATTGCCGCAATCATCCCATACAATAGGATCGCCCCGATCAATACGACCCAATAAGGCGGAAAGTTTCTGCAAAGGCGGCGTTTGAAATAGTCCGGTCCCGCTCGGGATTTGGGCCGGCTGGCATCGGCCGTCGCGGAGATGCAGTAGCCGCTGATCACGAAAAACAGCGGCACGCCGATTTGCATGCGCGTGAAAATCGCCAGTATTTTCGGCGCAAATGCGGGATCGTGCCGATGCTCCGCCGCCGTCTCCGTCTTGAACAGGAACGAGGCGTGCAACAATACGATCATCAGGCATGCCAAACCACGCCAGATGTCCAGGCTGTAATAGCGCGGATTGATTGGCTTGGATGGAATGGCCAAATCTTCGCTCATAAAATCCCACTGACTTTCCGAACGCGTTGTTCTGGCGCGGCCGTTTCAACACCGACCGATCTTATCGAGCCTGGACAGTCACATGGCGCGGCAAGGAACCCGCCGGAAGACACTCCAGAAAATGGCGGTGGTAATCCCCCGCCATGCGGCTGATGTCGAATTTCGAGATTGCCCGATCTTTGGCAGCCTGCCCCATTTGCCGGGCCGTCGCCGGCTCCGCCAAGAGCTTACCGAGCGCGCTCGCCAATGCGTCATCATCTCCGACGGGAAACAAAATGCCGCTCTTGCCGTCATCGATCAATTCCGGCAATCCTCCGACGCGTGACGCCACCGCGGGAACCCCGCACACACTCGCCTCCAACGCCGCCTGCGGCATTCCCTCGGATCGGCTGGTCAATGCAAAGACATTCATCGCCTGAATGAACGGTGCCGTGGGGGATTGGTATCCCGCGAAATGAACGCTCGAACCAATCCCGAGTTCGGCCGCGAGGTCTTCCAATTCCTTCCGCAACGGCCCGTCGCCCAAAATCAACAGGTGCGCCGCGGGGAATTTCGTTCTGGCCTTCGCGAAGCCGCGCAAGAGCACATCCTGGCGTTTGACCTCGGTCAATCTGCCGACGGTGCCGATGATCGGTGCGTCGTCCGGAATGCCCAGCAATTTGCGGATCGATTCCGTGTCACAGGGGACCAGGAATTGCGACGTATCAATGCCATTGAAGATCACGCGAATTTTGCGGTCGGGAACGATTCGGCTGTGGCGCACCGCCGCGGCCATATCGTCGGTCAGGCAGAAGAATGTGGTTGTGAACCAGCCGGCAACGCGTCCGAGCATGCGGGTCCGAAAACGCTGCGTGTAACGTTCCTTGCCGTGCTCCGTGTGAACCACCAGCGGAACGCCCGCCCAGTGAGCGGCCGGCCCGGCATAAAAGAGCGTCGCAATCTGATGCGTATGAACCACATCGGGCCGAAGATCAGCAAACGTTCGGCGCAATTGGCCGAAGAGCCCCAGGCGAATGCCGGGCTTCTTGTCCAGACAAATGATCCGTGCCTCCATCGCTTCCACTTGCGGCGCCAGCGCGCCGGGACGCTCCAGGCAAATAATACTCACGCGCTCGCCGAGCTTGGGCGCATAGCGGGCCTGGTTGAGCACATTGCGCTCCAGACCGCCGACGTCCAACGACAACATGACATGTACCACGTGCAAGCTTTGATCTCTCCTGTCTTGCCCGATCACCTGCGGACCTCATCAAATTCTATGTGAGCCGGCCCGTTCTATGTGAGCCGGCCCGGCCGGACTCGACCTTAGCCGCCGCTTAAAACCTCGCGACTGTAATGTTCGTCTTCCGCAAGGCGTCTCATGTCATTAACAGGATCGCCAAGCTCTTACGGACGATTCGATAACCGAAGCTTATCGCCTTGGAAGCGACCAGGCGATACGTGGGTCGAACGGCTTGCAATCGAAACAGAACGCGCTGGTCTTTCGCGTAGTCCTGCTTGAAACGATTTGATCCCGGCAAATGGTCATAAATTTCAACGCCATCTCTGTTGAGCGCCGCGATCATCGCGAGAAACGTGTGGGTTCCTGGGCTTTGGGTGGCTGTCTTTTCGCGGCTCACGCCCATCTGGTAAGCATCGAACTTTTTGCCGACGCGATGGCCATAGATCAATGCAATCGGCTGATCGTGGAATGAAAGCCGCGCCAAAACCACCGCCCCTTTGGCGGCCAATCGAGCCACCATGGCCTTATGAAATTGGGCATGACGAGGCGCGAAACTTCCTGTTTTCCCCTCTTGCGCCCACCGCTCGTGATGTAAATCCACCAATTGGTCGAAAAAAACTCCCGCCTCATCTTCGGTTCGCGCAATTTCAAATTTCAGGCCCGTTGCTTCGTCAATCGGTTGAAGCATCTTGCGGGCCTTCTTGCGGGTTGTGGCCGAAAGCCCGGCGACATACGCCTCAACACCCTGCTGTAAATTGGTGAGATGACTGACTATGTTGGACTCGACATTGACCGAGCGTCCCGCCGCGTGAAGAGTGGCCGCTAAAGAAAGCAGCGGTGAATTTTCGGGAACATCCGACAACTCAAGCTCGTCCCAGTTCAATTTCCTGGAATCCAGCAGTGCCGATGTGAGCGATTGAATGCAATGCCATTCTTCACCGGGGGCGTGCAAGAGGTTTTGATATTCCGCGCAGGTCTCTTCAAATTCGGCCGCGCCGCTGGAAATGAACCGCAGGCGGCGCAGACGCGCCGAGAAGATCGAGGCCGCGGCCGCGTACAGCGGCAGAATCCCGATCAGCCGGCCGTCGCGGCGAATCGTGAGGATGCGCAATCCTTGCGGACCGTCTCCATAGATCGGCCCAAAGACGCGCCACCATTCCTGAACCCATTCAAACCGCAATGGCGGCGAAGCGGCCGGACTCGAATCAAACAGCGCTTTCCATTCGCCCTCCAGTTGAGCCAAACCGGCCTCGTCCCGGATGATCGTAAAATCACCATCACTCCCGACGGATTCCGAAGGTAATGAGGACGCCCTCTCATTTTGAATGGTCGCAATCGACTTGCCCATGGCTTAAATCCCCCGAAGAGAACATTGATTCGACGCGCTGGTTGGCGATGAAGACGTGATCGGTTTTGCGTCATGTCCAGATTCTCCGGCGCCGGCATCGTCCTTGGGCAGATCGGCGCCGCCTTTCGCGGATTCCTTGGTGATGGATAGCTTTTTCAATCCCTTCTTCATGGCTCTCACGAAAAAATCAGCGGCGCGAAATGCTTTGTAGCTCAGCGAGGGCCGCGTCACGACCAGACGTGAGAGCGGATGCTGAACCGCGGTATACTCCCCTTTCATGGGAGTAAACCCCTTGAGGTGATCGCAGAGCAGAACCCCTTGATCCGAGAGATGAGAGGTCAATGCCAGGTAAAGGCCGACCCCCGGGCTACGCACCGCATCGGATTGCCGCACGGTACCCATCTGATATCCGTCGAATTTCGTCTTCACGCGATGGCCGTAGTTCAACGCCAGCGGCTGGCCGTTATGCGTCAGGCGGAACAAACCAACGCCGCCTTGCGGGACCAAGTGTTTGGCCAAAGATTTGTGAAATTCCGCGTGACGCGGCGCGAAGCTGCCGGTCTTTCCTTCGGCTTGCCAGCGCTTGTGATGCAGATCGACAAGCTGATCGAAAAACTCGTCGGCCTGCTCAGGCGTTTGCGCCACTTCAAAAAGCACGCCTTCCCCCTGCAATTCACGAAGGGTCTTGCGAACCTTCTTGGCAGTCTTTGTGCTCAGCGAAGAAATATAGTGGTCCATTCCGCCGGCGAGATCCGCCAGATAGCAGATGCCGCCGTCTTCCAACTCGACTTTCAGCCGGCTGCCCGACAAGGATTGAGCCAGTTCCACCAGCGGCGACTTGGCGGACATATCCGACAATTCCAGCACATGCCACCGCAGCTCAGATGATTTGAGGAGCGTTTCGCTGATGAGCTTCATGCAGGTTGCCGCTTCATCCGGCGCATGCAGCAGGTCGAGGTATTCGGCGCACGTTTCTTCGAAATCCTGCATTCCTGTCGAGATGAATCGGAGCGTTCGCTGCTTGAACATGCCACGAATCGTTACGGCTTCGTAGAGAGGCAGGACGCCGATCAAAGCCGTTCCGCGCCGAATAGCGATGATCCGAAGGCCTTTGCCGCCCTGGCCGTAACTGGACCCGAAGATGCGCCACCACTCCGATATCCATTCGAAGCGCAGCGGAGCTGATGCCGTCGGGCTGGCGTCAAAAAGGGCGTTCCATTCCTGCCGCATCGCGGCCAAGCGAACGGGTTCCTTCACGATCTCGACCGTACATTGGGCGTCGTTGTTCATTGTGCGCGCATCACCACTGCTTATCGGACCCATGGTCAGTTCCTTGCCCGCCCTAGTTGTTCATTAACTTAAAGCCAGCCACGGAAGCGGTACACGCAGTATCCCACATTTTCGTGAAGCCAGTCGGAAAAAGCGGTCAAATGATCTGATGGATCGTTGTAAGTAACAAGGTCACAGGTTGAATCCTGGCAAGGTGAGCACAATATGCTGACACCCGTTTTTCCAAACGTTGCCGCCGCGCGGCGCATATGCCACCAGTGCGTTACCAGGATTATTCGCTTCCATCCACGCTGATGAATAAGTTCGGCGACAGCTAGTGCTTCATCGTGCGTATTTTGCACCGGACCGACCTCATCCACAGGAAAATCTTGTCTTAGTTTTTTCATCTCGTCTCGCGCCTGGGATGGCCATACCGCTCCGGCCTTGCCCGGCCTCGTGAGTACCAAGCGTGGCGCATATCCAGCTCGAAGCAATTCCAGCCCTTTTAAGAGCCGATCCTGAGCCTGTGCGCCGATCACCTGGGAGTTGACGAATCCTCCGCCCAGCACCACAACGGCATCCACCGGCCCCATTTCATCCCGACGATCCATTCCCCGCATCAGTGCCGGCGCCAGAGGCGTATAGGCGACAGCCAGCGTCGCGATCAATAAACCAATGGCCAGGCTCCAGAGCGTCTTTCTCAGATTCAAGAACCCCAGCATGATTCCCAGCCCGGTGCCGATCACGAGCAGATGTTGAACCTCAAACAGCACGACGCCCAGTCCCATCTCGTCCATGGCGAATCCGATGACGGCGCCCAGAGCGATTCCCAGGGCGAGCCGCTGGAACAAAGCAGGTTTGCCGGCGGTTTTTTCCGCCGGTGGAGTTGTCTTGGCTTCATCGGTCATGGCTTATACCGGACGATGGCGCAGAGCCCGCAGCGCCAGGTGCGGCTTCTTCATGAATCGGTAGGTAGCCCGCGCTCGTTCGCTCAGGGACTTGGGAAGAAATGTCAGGGACATCAATCGGTACACGCGCGGCTGCCAGCTCTTGTAGTGCAGCGATTTGGAGAACTCCGCGCGCGAACGCCGGCGCTCGCCGTCGTTGAGAAGCGCTTCGCCGAGCCACGCGTGCACTGCGGCGAATCGGCCGCTGATGACTTGGGGCGGCAAGTGAATTCGCTGGCGGTCTTCTTCATAGGCACGCGTGATCGTCAGCAGGCAATTGTGCGCCCCTTCAACTTCGTATTTGCTGTGCGACAACTGGTCTTCAACGCCGATCTGATATTGGATGCTCGGCACGTCGAGGAAGCCGACGCGCCCTTCGCGGCAGGTGCGCAGATGAAAGTCATAGTCCTCGCCGCTTCGCTTCATTCGGTAATCAAAACCCTTGATTCGATCCAGAATGGACCGGCGAAACATCACAGTGGACGTATGCACCAGGCTTCCCATGAACATCTGGGAAAAAACGTCTCCCATGTGAAAGGTCGCCGATTTCAAGGGGTCGGCCGAATCCGGCATCACTTCCGCCAGCGGAGAATGATCCGAAAACATGGTTTCCAGGGAAAACCGGCTCCAGCAGTGGTACATTCGCCGGATATATCTGGGATCGATCACCGCGCCTTGCGAATTCACCGCCTCCATGTCGGTCCAGGTCATGACCAGATCGGGCCAGCGCGCCATACAGGCCAGTTGCGCCGAGAGCTTCCAGGGCTTCCAATAGTCGTCTGAATCCAGCAGCGCGATAAAATCTCCCGAGGCGTGGCTGAGGGCAAAATTCCGCGCGGCGGTCACGCCCTGATTTTCCTGAGCAAAATACTTCACGCGAGGATCGTTCTGATATCGCGAGGCAATCACTTCCCGGGTGTTGTCTTTGGACCCATCGTCCACCAGGATAATTTCCACGCTGGCGCGCTGCTGCGCCAGCGCGCTGTCAATCGCGCGCGTCACGCAATGCGCGCGGTTGTAGGTCGGTACAATAACGCTCACCATTGGCTCAGGCATGCGCGCTTCCCGCCCCTTCAAGTGCCATGCTTCCGTGCGGCCGTTTCAAACCCAGCATTCGCAACCAGATGACGCCCAACATCTTCAGCCGGGCCGTCGTGCCCTTGAGCGTTTTGCGTTCATATGGAAAAGGCCAGAGGACCAACGATTGGAGAATCCTCGCCATCGCCGTGCGATGATTGTCACCCGCGGTGTACAGGAAGCTCGCCATGCAGGCGGCGTAACTGTACGCCTTTCGCCGCAGGATCGGCCTGCCGTGCAGGGATTGAATGTCTTTGAATACGCCGTCGAGCATCAGCCGGTCCACGCGATCCATGCGCGTGGCGGCGGTCGAAATATTTCCGCCATGATTGCGATAAAACATCAGCGGCGCATCGAGCCAGTTGATTTCAAACTGCGACGCCAGGCGGATCCACATGTCCCGATCTTCTGCGCCGACGATGTTGGGACGGAAATATCCGACCGTGTCAAAGCAATCTTTGCGAATGATCACGCCGCTGGGCGCGAAACGCGCGCACACGACCAATTGCTCGATGGAAATCTTGCGCATCGTGATCTCATCGGCGGCATTGACGCTCGGCCAGCCGCGGCTGAGATCGATGATCAAATTCGACGCCACGATCCGCGCATCAGGGTTCCTCGCAATGTAATTCATCTGCAATTCGAGCTTGCGCGGATGCCACATGTCGTCGGAGTCCAGCAGGCCGATATACTGCCCCCTGGCGGCCTGGATGCCGGCATTGCGGGCGGCATGCTGGCCTTGATTCTTCTGATATATGTACCGGATGCGCCCCATGTACGGCTCCAGGCGCTTGCGCGTGTCATCGGTGCTCCCGTCATCCACCACGATCACTTCCACGTGAGGATACGACTGCGCCAGAACACTGGAAACCGCGTCGCCGACGAATCGACCGTAGTTGTAAGTCGGCAGAACAGCCGAAACTAAAGCTGTATCCATTGCTATTTCTCCCTCAAACTCAATTCCCCCGTCCCCATGACGAGCGGAAGATCAGAACCTTCCGTAATTCCCCGTTTGCGCGATGCTATTTTTCTTCCGGCCGCGAGCACTCCTTGCGGGAGATAACTCTTGACCAGCCGCGACACTTTTCCCTTGATTCCGATTTTATGCCCTTGAGCGAAAGCCAGACGCCATTGGCCTCGCGCTTCGCGCTGGTGCCCATGCAGATAGAGATCGTCGCCGTATTCCAAGCATGCCTGTGAAATGGCCCGATCAAAATCGTCTTGATGTCCCCGACGCGCTTGCTGGCGGTGCTTGGCCAGCACGTCCACTTTTTCTTCGTAGGCCTGTCGCCAATTCTTCGACATTTGACCCGGAGCGATTCTGTAATTCGTCACGACCTGCTGAGCGACCGCGACGGGGTACCGCCCCGCCAGGGAAAGCCAAAGGTCATAGTCCGCTGCCGTGCCAAAATTTTCATCAAATCCTCCGACGCAGTTCAGCGCATCTGAATGCGCCAATACGACCGACGGGCATCCCATCAGATTGTTATGAATCATGGCGGGATAAATGTCGCCTGATTCGTATCGGCGCCGTTGGGGCATGACGCGGCTTGCGCCATGTTCGTCAACACAGAAGAAAGATCCGGCCGCCCACATCGCTCCCTGGCGCTTCACGGCACCGAGCAATGTTTCAATTGCGTCGAGTTGCAGAAAATCATCGTCATCCAAAAACAAGATCCATTCTGCGCGAGCTTTTTGGACGCCGAGATTCCGTGCCGCGGAGACGCCACGATTCTCCTGCCGGTAAAATTCGACGCGATTCCCGTATTTCACCAGAGTTGAGGAGACATCCACCTTGGAGCCATCATCAATCACAACCGCCTGAACGATGGGATACGTCTGGGACAAAACCGATTGGATTGCGGCGTCCAGATAATTCAGCCGGTTATAAACAGTAATCACGACCGCGACGCTACCAAGGTGCGCGGAGGGCGCTGAAACCTGCCGGAGTTGTTCAGTTGCCGCAGTCATTATTGAGTCTTACCCTATACCGCTGGCGAGCGGCGAATGAGGCCCGCCAAATCGCCGGGTCGCACCGTTCGTGACACCATCAGCGCCACGACATATCCGGTTATTCCGATCATTCCTTCGAGGAAGGCCGTCGTCAGCCAGGAACTCCACCCCCGAATGTTGTGCGGGAATGATTCCACAAAGCCCAGGCCTAGATTGGCGATCAGGGGCCTGGCCAGCCACATCGCGCCGGCCATCGCGCATCCGCAGATCAGAATGCGCGTAAAACGCCAAATCTCCAAACGAGGCGAGAAGTTTTTTAGAAACAGGTAGGCAATCCCCGCCGTGCCCAGCGCGATTCTCAGCAAATATGACCAGCAAGCCCCGATCACCCCGAACATCGTCACCAGCACCACGGCGGACGCCAGGCTCAGTATGGTCGTATAAAGAGTCATCTTGGCCTGCGAGGAATCTTTCCCCACGGCGTTGAGTCCGTACCCCATGACGTTGCCGACACCGAGCATTGGCAACGACCAAATCGTTACAGACATCACACGCTGGCAAAGTTCCGCGTTTTTACTAAATAGCACGTGCGCCAAGGGACCGGCGAAAAAGAGAACGGCCACCGTGATCGGCAGGCAAACCATCAGAGCCATCAGCATGAATTGCACCATCTGGCGCGCCGCGAGTTTCGGATCTTTGGCATGCGCATGGGCAATCTGGGGATAAAACGCCGAGCCCAGGCTATCGGGAATAATGACCAGCCGCGACGCCAGGATCATGCCGCCGGAGAACAGCCCGAACGGGCCCGCCCCGACGATTTTGGGCAGCATCAGCGATTCTTCGTTTCCGCCGACCGTGTTGACAATCTGCTGCGCCGCGAAGTAGCGGGATTCCACGAGCAGATCCCAAAGTTTGCGCGGATGAACCCGTGCCTTGACGGCAAAGAATTTTGATTGAACGAAAATCAGCAGCAATGCCGTGGAAATGATCGGTCCGACCAGATACGACACGGCTAAGCCGACCGGCCCATATCCCAGCCACATCGCCGCCACGGAAGCCCCCGTCAGTGCCAGGCCCGCGATGAAATTGGTGCCGGCGTAGACGCTGATGCGGTGCAACCCTTGAAGCAAGTCCGACAGCGTCGAGGAGATCGTCGTCAATACCATCCCCACGCACCCGACGATGGCACATTGAATCACCACGGCCGGATAAAGCAGAAAACACGCTCCCATCACCATCCCGCAAGCCAACAATGACAGAAGCAAGCGGGCCCCCAATTGTTCGGCCAGGGCCGCCGCCGCGGATTCGGGCTTGCGAGCAACCGCGCGTACAAACGCGCCGCGAAGCCCAAGATTGGTCAGAATTCCAACGGTCCCAACCAGCACGACCGCCGCGGTCCATTGCCCATATCCGGTCGCGCCCAGGCTGCGAACGATATAAGCCAGCGCCGGCACCGAAATCACAAACAGGATCATGGATTGCGCTGCCAGATGCGACGCCGCAAACAGGCTGCGCCGCGCGGGCGATACCTTGCCGACGCCGTCCTGCGCGACCGGCGGCGCTACCGCGGGCGGTTCACTGGCAATACCGGCGATGTCCATGTCGTTCATCATGACGGTGTCGTTCATTAATTCGCCGCAACCTTCACGTACAAGTTGAACAAGAGGACCGTAAGCACTCCAACGGCGGCAATTCGATAAAATAAGCCTCGATTGACCTTTTGTTCCGCGTGAGGCACGAAACGCGCCACCAGCGGCAGATAGACCGCCACGATGCCCAGCAGCAGGTACGTATCAATCCGCAGGTTTCTCGTGGACGTGAACATGCCGACGATCGAGCCCACGACGATCGCGATCAGGTAAGGCCGCATTCTGCGCAGTTCCGGTTCAGCGATGTTGTCCAAATGCGGCTTGAGCTTGTAGGGAAGCCAGGCCGCCAGAAAAAAGACCCCGGCGAACAACGACCCGCCGATAATGCCCATTTCGACATAAGCCTGCACAAAGGAGTTGTGGGCGAGGAGCCCGGACTCTTCGCCGAATTCCCCCACGCCGATGCCGTAAATCGGAGAACTCTTGAAATCGACCAAGGCATCGCGCCACAGGTCGACTCGTTCTTTTCCCGTTCCCGATGTGGCGTCGATATCCGTCGATCGACCGGCAAAGCCGATCAGAAGCACTGGCAACAACACCGCCGCCGCGATAATCCGTTTCCTGACCGACAGTCGCGTCATCACCAGCGCGCCGATTCCCGCGACCATCCCCACGAACCCCCCACGCGAGTACGTGAGATGCATGGCGTATCCGAGGATGCTTAGCGGAATCGCCCAAAGATATCGCCAGAGCCCGAATTTTTTATCGTCGAAACAGTAGATGCAAAGCATGACGCCGACGAGAATGACGCGGGCCAGATCGTTGGGATTGTTAAACATCCCGATACTGGTGAGGCGAGTCATGAAAATCTGTTGCCCGGTGACGGGATCGTTGTAGTCCTGCCCTTCGACGTATGGGGCGGCGCCGACGTGGGCGTATCCGTAATATTGCAGCAGCCCCAGGCTGCAAAGGATCACGATGAAGACCGTCATGCAGATCAGGAATTGACGAAACCGGCGCGTCGAATCGATCGCGGCCACGAGCAGCAGGTAGTACGAAATGATTTGAACGAACCCGACGGCCACCACTTTGGCGTCGCTGGTCAGTCCATTGGCCACATCCGAGAAAACGGCGGCAAGATAGAGCCCCAGCACGCAGACGGTAATCGGCCGGCGCATGAGCAGCGGCCAATAGAGCTGTGCCAACGTTGGGACCCCCAGCAGCACCGCACAAATCGCCAAGGTGATGAAGTAGAACGGCACTGCGGACAGTTCCGGAGCGATGTCGCCCGGCCGAAGCAGCAAGACCCCGGTCAGCACGACGAAAGACCAAAACCCCATCGAACTGGGTGCCGCACCGGGCTCCAGCGCAAACTCGTGAGGCCGCAATGGCACACCCGGCGCGAATCGCGGACGCATCGGTAATTGCATCGGGCTGGTGATTGCTTCGTTGCTCATCTCAACTCACGTAGTCGCTGCGTTGAACGCGCGATCGGCGGCGCTTTGGGTAAAATCGACCTGTATCGCCCCTCTATTTGCTTTCTATTGCGATCGGGGTTTGCACAGAGGGCCTGATACCGCCGGCCTCTGGATCACTTTCTCTTTCTACGACACATTCCCGCTAGAATTGCGCGTTCCTGATGTAAATGTATAACCCCATTTTGCCCTGCTCGCAATGCAATCGCATCTTCAGGCGGAATCCCCCCTCTTATCCAATTTGGGCAATTTAACTTTCCTTTGGGCTTAAACTATCAAAGCCTCGACCGTAACTCTTCGTTCGGCCAAGGCTTTGATTGGAATCCGTTATTTTTAGGCCGGGACGATGTGGTCACGGCGGCCTTTAACGTTCTTCAGAGCGTTCCGCGAGTCCACCACCAGCTTGGAGTGGTCCGAGATCAATTGCCAATCATAGACGCTATGGTTGGTCGCGATGAGCACGCAGTCATAAGACGCCAAGTTCTGCGGCGTAAGCGGCACGCTGTGCATCTGCAAATCGTGTCGACGCATCTTATGCGTAGCCGCGACATGTGGATCGTTGTAATCAACCTGGGCGCCCAGATGATCGAGCTTCTCGATCAACTCAAAGCTGGGGCTTTCGCGGACGTCGTCGATGTCCGGCTTGTAGGCCAGGCCCAGGACGAGAATCTTGCTTCCTTTGATCGACTTGCCGCGATCGTTCAGCGCCAATGCGGTGCGCTTCACGACGTAGTCGGGCATGGCGTGATTGATCTCGCCGGCCAGCTCGATGAACTTGGTCTGCATGCCGACTTCGCGCGCCTTCCATGTGAGGTAGAACGGATCGATCGGGATGCAGTGGCCGCCGAGTCCGGGACCGGGGTAAAACGCCTGGAATCCGAACGGTTTGGTCGCGGATGCGTTGATGACTTCCCACACGTCGATGTCCATCGCGGTCAAAACCATTTTCATTTCGTTGACCAGCGCGATGTTGACCGCCCGATAAATGTTCTCCAGTAATTTTGCCGCTTCGGCGACTTCCGCCGATGAGACCGGTATGACCTGCTGAATGGCTTTGCGATAGACCATCGTCGCCAGACGGCCGCTCTCGGCGTCGATGCCGCCGACGAGCTTGGGAATGGTTTGAGTATTGTGATCCTTGCGGCCTGGATCTTCGCGCTCGGGAGAGAACGCCAGATAAAAGTCGATGCCGCATTTCAGGCCCTTGGCCTCAAATCGAGGCAGCATGATCTCCCGCGTAGTTCGCGGATATGTGGTGGATTCGAGGACTACGAGCTGCCCTTTTCGGAGGGTCTTGGCAATATCATCCGCTGTCTTTTCGACGTAGCTCAGGTCCGGTTCCAAGTGCTTGCCCAAAGGGGTCGGCACGCAGCTAATCACCACATCCGCTTCGCCGAGGCGCGAAAAATCGTTTACGGCCTCAAAGCGACCCTTTTTGACCATGTCCGAGACCATCTCCGGTCCCAGGTGTTTCAGGTAGTTCTCACCCTTGCGCAGGGCCTGAATCTTGCGGTCGTCGATGTCGAACCCGATAACGCGAAGGCCTGCCCGGTGAAAAGCATGGAGCAGGGGAAGCCCCACGTACCCCAGCCCGATAACTCCGATGACCGCTTCGTTCTTCTCAATCTTGCTCGGCAGAGACATTTGGTTATTGCTCCCATTCGGCGAATCGACGCTATCGAGCGGATATATGCCTGACACTGGCCAGGCCTGTCCCCGTCCCGACGCGTGACTCTCACCATACACCACATTTCGACATGAAGCGACCCGATTCCCAGTTTCTCACCCTTATATAGCTTGCCCAGGCCCCATAAGTTGCACTATGCCCCCACATTCCGGGCGACTAGCGCTGCCATCACTGCCCCCATAAACCCCATTAATTTTACCCCAAAATCCCTGTCTACCCAGACTTCTTCTCTTGTGAAGCTCACCACAATTCCCGATGAACTTGCTGCCTGGGGATGGGAACCAGGCCTTTTTGAGGAGGTCGAGAAATGCGTATTCGGAACAAAAAGTACCGCGGCCGTGGGTTGGAGCCGCTCGAGAATCGTCTGCTTCAAAGCACCACGTACTACGTCTCCACGACGGGCAACAACAACAACGCCGGAACGTCCGTCGGCGCGGCCTTCGCCAACCTTCAATATGCCGTCAGCAAATTGCAGGCGGGAGATACTCTCGACGTCGAAGCCGGAACCTACGCCGGTTTCATCGTCGGATGGGACCCGGCGGGGCAGGGCGTCTACGGCGCCATCTCCGGCACCGCTTCGGCGCAGATCACGATTCAGGCCGACCCCAATGCCGCGCCCGGCTCGGTCATCGTCAACTCACGTGAAAGCAAAACCGCCAATGGGATCGACCTCGAACCCGGATGCGATTACATCACCATCAAGGGGTTCACCGTTGTCAACGGCGACGGCTCCATCTCCAACGAAGGCATCAAGGATTGCGGAAACTTCACCCAGATCCTGGACAACACCGTTCACGGCGTCGGCAAGACCGGCATCTTCGGATCGTTTTCTTCTCACTCCCTGGTGCAGGGCAACCTCAGCTATTCCAATGGCGAGCATGGCATCTACTGGTCCAATTCGCCTCAATTCTCGACGATCATTGACAATATCTGCCACGACAACGCCTCGGGTGGAATTCAGATGAACGCCGACGCTTCCCAAGGCGGCCCTGGAACTTCCCAGGGCATGAACATCTCCGACAACATCATCTACAACAACGGCGTCAGCGGCGGTGGCGCGCTCAACATGGACGGATTGCAGAACTCGATCGTCGAAAACAATCTGCTGTTCAACAACCACGCCAGCGGGCTGGTGCTTTATGACGGCGATGCCTCCGAAGGCTCCACCGGCAACCTGGTCGCCAACAACACGATCGTGATGGCCAGCGGCGCTCGGCCAGCACTGAACGACAACACGAACAGCTCCGGCAACATTTTCTTCAACAACATCTTCATTGGCGATATGCTGGTCGATTCCACCAGCACGCCGGCCGCCTGGAGCAACAATATTCTTGAAACCGGCTACAACAACAAGGGTGATTGGAGCTTCCCCACCGGCGTGACCTCCACGGCCAGCGCACTGTTCACCGACGCTTCGGGGACGTTTGCCCAAGCATCCGATTACAAGCTGTCGGCCAGTAGCTTGGCGATCGGCAGGGGCATTGCGACTTTTGACGGAAAATCGGCGCCGACCACGGATCTCTCCGGCATCACGCGAGCCACACGGATCGATGACGGAGCGTTGGAGCTTGGCTCGACAGTGCAGGTTCCTTCGATACCCGTGACGGCTCCGCCGCCGGTCATAACGACTCCGCCGCTAGCGCCCCCGCCGCCCAAGACCGTGACGCCGCCTCCACCTCCACCCCCGCCGGTACAGACACCGCCCCCGCCGCCACCGGTGGTGAACACCGCGCCAACAATCACGCAAGCAGCCGTGTCATCGAGCGCGTTGGTCGGCGGCAAAACGGTTTCGCTAAGCGTGGGCGCCACCGATGCCCAGCATCAGACTCTGACCTACACATGGTCTTATAGCGGCCCGGCGAATGTGACTTATAGCGTGAATGGCACGAGCACGGCCAACCACACGACGGCGAATTTCACCCGCTCCGGCGTTTATACGTTCACCGTCACGGTGAAAGACACTGGCGGCCTGAAAATCACCAGCAGCGTGCGTATCACAGTGCTGTCGATGGTGACCACCATCACCCTGGCCGCTCCGACTCCGACGTTCAAGCTCAATTCCAGCGTTCAACTGACCGCAACGGCGCTGGATCAATTTAACCTGGCGGTGCCGACCCAGCCAACGTTTATCTGGTCGGTGACCGGACTAAACAGGATCAATGCAACCGGGCTGCTTTTGGTGCCGTCTGCCACGGGAAACATCAAGGTAACGGTGCTGAGCGGCAAGGTCGGCACGACCAGGACATTCACGATCAGCTAATGACGGCCGGCGATGGCCGGCAAAAAAATTTCAACGGGCTGAAACCCACAGGCGGAGGCGAAGACTCGTGCAAACGGTCTTCGCCTCCAATTTTTTGGCAATTCAATATGCGAGCAAGGTGGAGAGCCTGGCTTTCACGGCGGGCCACTCCGATTGAATGATGGAAAAGAAGGCGGAATTGCGGACGGTCCCATCGGAGCCGGGCTTGTCGGCGCGGCGGATGCCTTCGAATAATGCGCCGAGGCGCGCGATGGCGTTGCGCGAGCGGGTGTTTCGCTCGTCGGTGCGCAGGGTGACGCGGTGGACCTGCCAGGTCTCGAACGCGTGGCGGAGCATGAGAAACTTCGCTTCGGTGTTGCAGCGCGTGCGCTGGGCGGAGGCGGCGAGCCAGGTGTAGCCGATCTCCAGAACGTCGGGACGATCGGTGCGCTGAAGAGGAGAGCCCGGGGGCCAGCGCCAGGGCTCGAAATCCCAATAGCTGGTGCTGCCGACGATGCGGCCATTGAAGATCGTGGTGAAAGGGAATCGTTCGCCGGCATCGCGCATTTGCAGGGCATGGGCGATGTAATGTTTGGCGCCCTCAACGCCATCGGGAACGGGACTCCAATTGTAATTCTCGCGGGATTCGGAGGTGGCCAGGGCGAGGGCCTGGGCATCGTCCTGGGCCATGGGGCGCAACGTGACCTGAGTTCCTTGAAGGGTGAAAGGTTGGATATGAAGAGGCATAGGGATTCTCAGCCGGTGACGGCGGCGAAATTGCGGGCATCCTTGGGCCAGGGTTTTGCGGCGCGGATGGCGGGAAGAACCTGATCAGGAGTTTCGACAATGGTCCACATGGTCAGGTGTTTTTCGTTCATGAATCGCTCGGAGATGCAGGCCTGCATCAGAGTTTGCAGATGATCGTAAAAGCGTCGGGTATTCAAAAGAATAATGGGACCGAGAAAGAGGCCCAGGCGTTTGAGGGTGATCGCTTCGAGGAGTTCTTCGAGCGTACCGCAGCCGCCGGGGAGGGCAATCACGGCGTCGGCGTTTTGGAGCATGAGGCGTTTTCGGCCGTGCATGTCGTCGACGGTGTGCATTTCGGTGAGTCTGGGGTGGCCCCATTCGAGGCGGGCCATGAAATGGGGGATGACGCCGATGACTTTTCCGTTTTCGGAAAGTGCGCCGTCGGCGAGTTTGCCCATGGAGCCGATTCCGCCTCCGCCGTAGACGAGGGTGATTTTTTCGCGGGCAAGGATTTGGCCGAGTTCGTAGGCGTGCTGGTAGTAGAGGGGATCGGCATGGGCGCTGGAGGCGCAGTAAACGCAGACACGAGTGATTTTGTTTTCGGCGGCCATTGGGCGGGAGAGTATGCGCGAACAATTTGATTTATCAACGGGGGTGATGGAGTTTGAAAAGTATTGAATGGAGTGGGAGCTTTGGGAAAAAGTGAGGGTAAGCTCAAAACGGAGGAACGAACAGGAAATGGGAGGAAAAATGGCGTTGTAACTGTTCGCGGTCGAGGGAGTTGCAGCGAGTATGTTTAATGGGGTCTGTTTTCAAACCAACAAACTTGGGGCTTGTTTTCTGGGGAATATCGAGGGTGGGCACGTGATGAAGTCGGAAAAAGGGGTGTTAACTGAACGGAATCGGGCGACTGGGAGCGCACTGGAGCGCAAAATAAGCGCGCGGTCGAGAGGCATGGAAGGTGAAGCGAGAGGTTTGGCATTAGATGCCGGCGTGGGTTTTGGGGAAGTTGAACTTTTGCGCGTCGTGAATGAATCTGGCAGTTCGGATGTGTTTGGGCGAGTTTTTGAAAATGCGAAACGCGCAGACCGAGGGAGGCGGGAGCGAACCCATCAGGCAGGCTGCGTTGCCATTTTGTTACTTCTTCGGAAGAGGGCAGGTGGCAAAGGGTTATGTTCACTTCGTCTGTGCCGATGATAATCTTCTCCGTCACGCTTTCCACGATCCGTTGCTTCTCCTCGACTGTCAGCGATGGCCAGCGCGAGTGCAAATCCTTGGCTTCGGTCAGGACTTGATCCGAGGAGATATGGTTGATCTTCAACAGATCGACCTCCGCCTGAAGCCTTGGCAGCTCTTCGTCCATCTGCCGCTTCCGCTCCTCCAGAGGCTTATAGAACTGGCTGAATCCATCCCCATCGATCTTCTTATCCACATAGAGCTGATACACACGCTGAATCTCCCCCTGGAGCTGGGAGTGCTTCTCCTGGAGGCTTTGAAGGAGCTTTTCCTTTTCCCCCAGATGCTCATCCGCCTTTTTCAGATGCTCTGCCACTTCGGCAGGCGAAAGGAAGAAAGCTTTGAGCTGCTCACAGAAGATCGCTTCCAAATCGACAACGGGTATCTTGTTGCGGCACTTTTGACAGACGTACTTGGGCGATTTGGTGATGACGTACATCTTGTTGCCGCAGTAACAGTGGGTTAGGCCCGCAAAGAGATGTACCGGCCGCCTTCCCTTCCGCCGCAGTGATTCCATCCGCTCATCGAGCATCTTATTGCACTGTTCCCAAGTCTCCTCCGTGACGATGGGCTCGACCTCCGTCCATATCCATTCACTTTCGGGTTTGAGCATCTTGGAATCGCCATTGGTCGTAAAGTTCGCCCGTCTCATCCCCTTCGCCGTCGGATCGCGTAGAAGCCTGTCGATACTCGTATCGCTCCAGCGATTCCCCTCCCGTGTCCGATACCCCCGCTCATTGAGAACCTTGGCCACCCGCTTCTTGCGGCGGTATTCCAGGTAGAGGTCATAGATTAGCTTCCGAACCGGAGCTTCCTGCGTATGCGGCACTAGCCTCTTGTCCACCCAGTGATAGCCAAAGGGAGACTTGCCATTGAGGGGCTTCCCCAGCTTGGCCCGGATGTTGATCGACGCCGATACCCGATCCGCGATCTCTTCCCTCTCCCATTGGGCCATCGCCGCGATCATGGTGTAGAACAGACGGCCGGCGGGGGTGGAGGTATCAATCGACTCCTGTAACGAGATCAAATCCGCATCCGCCTCACGGAATCGGTCGGCAAAGTCCAGCAGCTCCCGCGTATTGCGGGCCAATCGGGCGAGCTTGGAAAAGATCAGCCCCGTGATCTTCCCCTGTTTGATGTCCTTGAGCATCTGCTGGGTTTGGGGATTGTCCCAGACCGTTTTGCCGCTAAAGCCATCGAGGTGATAGACCTCACCCACTTCCCATCCTTTGGATTCCGCGTAAAAGCGGGCACGGCGCTCGTGATGCTCCGGGCTGTCCCCTTTGGCCTGGTCCTCCGTCGAGACCCGAATCCAGATGCCCACCGGCTTCTTCACTGCAATCGATTCGCTTTTCCTCATGGCAACACCTCCATTGCGTTGCCATTTTGCAGATTGGCATTCCAGATGCCAGCAAAATCTCTCTACTTTTGAATTTTTATTGGGTGAGGAAGTTATTTCTTGGCCTTGCGATCCTGCAAACGCTTGATCGCCTTGGCCACCGTCTGAGAAACGGCCTGCCGGCGAATGTCCCCGTCCGCTTCATCCATGACCTTGAAGCTGGTTTTGATCTTGTAGCCCCGCACGATCTTCTCCTGGGTCAATTGCTGGACTTCCAACTGTTGGATGAACCGCAGCAATTCCTCGGGTGCAAAGAACTTCACACGCGATCTCTGGTCATCCGCCAATTGGGGGCTAATCGCTTTCTCAAGACTCTTCAATCGATTGGCGCTGGGGCTGATGACCGCAACATGCTTGTAGCCGGCTGTGAGGCACTTCTGCACATTCCCCAATTCATGAGCATCGTCCGTCGTGATGCAGATTTCGCAGGCGATGGAGGTGTCGCATTTGGTCAAAGCAACATCCACGCCCTTTCCGCCGAGGATGTTTTCCTCGATGGAGGCTTTGAACCCCAGGCCCTCGGCATACTGTTTAATCAATTGCTGGAGGTATTTGTGCTCGGGTCCGCCCCGGCCTTGGGGTGGCGGCTCGATCATGACATCGCTGGTAACTTTTTGCGGACGAGGGACGGGCTTGGGTCCGACGGGTGTAGATGGCGGAGCCAAGACCGGCTCGGGAAGCTTGATATCCACATTCTGATCTGGCTTTTCCCAAACCTTCGCTTCTTGTACCCCAGCTTCCTCATCCCCGGGCGAGCGGCATAGTTCTGCTTCAACGTTGGCGCGCGGGACGGCATATCTCTGGCGAGAGGCAGTGATTGCCTCTTGTCGCGCGGTCGCCGCCGTTTGCTCATCGACTGGCGCCAGAGGCAATGTGCGAAGATTAAAGTCCAACTCCGCCCGTTCCACCCGACAGATCGCCTCGCCTGTCGAGAGGTTCTGTAAATCAATAGGCTCAAAGGAGGCAAAACCGCCGGCAAGCTTTTTGGCATCCTCATCCCCCAGCCGGAAGCAGACGCGCGTGAAAGCGTTGGACATCACCGCGCTGGCGACCTCCGGTGTCTTGCTGGTCAACTGGTGAAGCTCCTGATGGGCCGGAACAAGCCCCAGGCGATACTTCCGTGCTCCCGTGAGAATCGCCGCCATCGATGGCGTCGCGAAGTTCTGGAATTCATCGATGTAGAGCCAGAAGTATTTGCGATCCGTCTCCGCAATCCGCTGGCGGCCCAGTGCCATCTGATGGAGCTTGGAAACGAGCATCGTGCCCAGCAGTTGGGCATTTTCTTCGCCGATCGCTCCGTGGGACAGGCGGGCCAGGAGAATACCCCCATTGTCCATGACCTGGCCTAAATCCAGCTTGCTCTGCTTTTGGCCCACCATGTAGCGGATCAGCTTGGGGCGCAGGAAGGCATCCAAGCGGGTTAAAACCGGAGCCTGAGCCCGGCCGCTCAGGAGCGGGAACTCCTTCGCCCAGTAGTAGACGATTTCCGGGTCGCGGACGCTGGAGAGGAACTCTTTGCGGAACTTGGCTTCGACCAGGAACCGCCTCAGGTCCACCAAAGTCCCTCCCCGCTCGCTTTCCAGGAAAGCGATGATCGCGTTGCCCAAGACGGCGTTCATTTGGTCGCCCCAACTGGTGGAGAAGCGGCGAAAGACGGCGACCAGGTCGGAGGAGAGCAGATTTTTCTCAAGTTCCGAGTGGGCGGAGAGGATGTTGAACCCGACCGGATAGTCCTCATCCCCCGGATCAAAGAGCACTACATCCCCTCTCCGCTGGGGAGGGATTCGTTGCAAGACCGCATCCACTAGATCACCGTGGGGATCGAGGACGGCAACACCATCGCCCTTGTTGATGTCTTGGATAATGAGGTTTAAGAGAAGGGTGGATTTGCCGGTTCCCGAGGCGCCGATGAGGTGCAGGTGCTTCGAGCGTTGGTCGGGGCTCATTGTCACCGACTGGGATCGTCCGGCATGCTCATTGATCCCCAGTACCGTTTGATGGCCCAGGACCATCGGCGGGACGGGTTTTGTTTTCTTCGCTTGTCCGCGCAGCTTGGGAATGCGAACGGAGGCCGAGGGGAGATGAACCAGTGAGGTCAGCTCCTCGCTGTTGAGAAGCATCCCGCAGCGGCGGCTGCGGCGAAAGAGGACATCGTGCTCATGATCGGTCGGGTCGTAATTGTCGTTATCAAGCGGGATCAGTTCATTGCCTTGGGCGTCCGAAAGTACCGACAGTGCTCCTGAGACATGTCGCACCATATCCCAAGTCCGGCTGCCCTCGGGGCTTTGGCAACAGGCGCGAATGACCGCGCCGTACAGAGGCCGAGAGACTTTGTTTCTGCCCTGTTTGACAAAATCCCGCATGCCCTCGAATAGGGGCGTGCCATCGGAGAACGTGACGGAGCGCAGCACGCTTTGGGCCCAAGGGTGCCGGACGGGTTGAAACAGGATTTGCAGGAGGGCGATTTCATCTTCCCGCACATCCACCAGGGCGCCGGCGATGCCGGTCAGTGGATCAACGGAGAATCCGGGCATCGCCAGGGGCAGCATGAATTCGCGGGCGAGGCCGAATTCGGCGATGACCGTTTCGGCATTCTCTGGCTCCTGCCAGTACTCTTGTAGAAGACCGGCGTGGACACTGACGGTTACGTCGGGAAAGATGGCTCTCAATTGTTGCTCCAGATGAGCGGCATCATCCCCTTCGCAGGCGAATTGCACGATCATCGTCTCGGGCAATCCGATCAATTCAAACGCAACCGGGCGGCGGACGGTCGATAGGCTCAGCAGGAATTGCTCGGCGGCTTCTTGGGATACGTCCAGGTTCTGGGGAAGCGATATCCTCAGCTCCACCAAATCGGAAGGCTCGGCGAGTTCGATCGGCTCGAATTCCCCTGGCGATTCTTCGATTGTCTGTGCAGAGGTATTATTTCCCTGACCCGTGACCTTTTGGTGCAGCCAATCGATCAGACCGCTGAGGAGGGTGTGTTTCCTGCCGTCGTCGCCATCGACGGGCGCGATGACATGATCGAAAAAAGGTTGAAAGGGCGGCTCCGGTTCCACCGGACGATCCCACATTAGCCATCCCCTTCCCCGCAGTTCCCAATCATAGAATTGCTGGGCAAGCTGTTGGGCTGGAGAGAGAACTGAAGTTGCCGGAGGTTCAGCCGTGCCCATTGGAACCGGCTTGCTGGAACAGTTCCCTCATGACCGGTTCTCTGGTGATCGGCCGGCGTTCCAGTTCCGAGAGGGGTTGGATGCCCTGGGATTTGGTGATCTCGTCGATGATTTGCATGACCGCCGCATGCACAGCCTGTTGATACATGCACATCCGGTCCACGCGGTAGTAGGTGAGTTTTCGGAAGTAGCGCTCGTAGAAGTATCCGATCACAGGCGTGTGGATCAGGATGTTATCGAGCCTGGGGCCCAGCAGCACGATCAGGAAGGTGGCCACCAGGACGACGGCGGCCGTGATGGCGATGAGCGCATGTCCCGGATCGATGCCCATGCGCCGCATTTCATAAAACGTGGAGCGGGGCGTGAATTGCAGTATCCCAAACCACGTCACCGCTCCGCTTCCCACCAAGATCAGGGCTCGGATCAGGTGCCCCAGCCTCAAGGGCCGCTCGCCGCACCAGATTGAGACGAAAAAACCGGTGCCGAAGGGAGCGCCGCAGATGTCGAAGATCAGCCGCTCGCGCTGGAGGCGCAGGTATTCGCGGCGGGCCGAAAGCACGCCGCCTTCCTTCCAATCCACTCGTGAGGTTTGCAGGTCGGGAACCTGACGGTCGGCCAGGGCTTTTTCGATACGCGAGTAGAACTCCTGCGGAGAGAAGCTGAGGTTCTCGATCAGTTTGGGCCAGTGGGAGAGGAGTTCGGTGGGCTTGGCGCGCCGGGCCACGGAGTTCGTTGCGTCTGACATGTGTTCCTTGGCAGATGGGTGGAGGGAATCTATCCAGGTCGGCCACATGACAGCAACTTTTGTGGCCGTTCGCGACAACTACGCAAATGATTGCGGTGTGATGATGGTGAGTATCGTTTTACGACCTCTTGGTCCCGAACCAAGGTCGGAACCTTCGCTATTACCTAAAAATCGAGCCTTAACGCCCTTGTAAACGGGACTTATGAACTGAGTGCGAACTGGCGTTGAACTGCCTCTGGACTGTTTCTGGAGGCCGTTTTGCCCCAAATCTGCCCCAAAATCTCTTGGCGGTTTTCCTGCCGATCTCTCTTTTTAGAATCCCGCCGACACCGTTACATTCACCCGATGCCTCAATCCCATTCCACGGGCTGGGAAAAAATCCTCGCCTGGGTCGCCGGCCGCATTGACCATCAGCTTCAATTGAAAATCGAATACCTGACCGCCGAGAACAAAATCCTCCGCGATCAACTCTCCGGCCGACGGCGATTGAACGACGCCCAACGCGCCACACTGGCCACGATCGGCAAGAAGCTCGGCCGCAAACTCCTCCAGGACGTCGCCTCCATCGTCACGCCGGATACGATCCTTCGTTGGCATCGGCAACTCGTGGCCCGAAAGTTCGACACCTCCGACCGCCGGGCAGCCGCCGTCCCCGGTCGGCCGCCGACCGATCCGGCCGCCGTGATGCAAGTCCTCCGATTGGCCAACGAAAATCCAGCTTGGGGTTATCGGCGGATCACCGGCGCGCTGGCTGCCATCGGCCATGGACTCAGCCATCAGACCGTCAAAAACATCCTCGAAGAACATGGCATCGACCCGGTGCCGATGCGAAAAAGGAAGACCGACTGGTCCGACTTCATCAAGTCCCACGCCGATTGTCTGCTGGCCACGGACTTTTTCACCACCGAAGTCTGGACCGCCTGCGGGTTGGTCACGTATTACGTCCTGTTCTTCATACACGTCGCCAGCCGCAAAGTTTATTTCGGCGGCATCACCGCCAATCCCACCAACGCGTGGATGAAGCAGGCAGCACGCAACCTCACCATGAGCGGCTGCGATCTGCTCTCCCGCTGCCGATATCTTCTGCACGACCGGGATACGAAATTCTCCAGTGGCTTTGACATGATCTTCCGCGCCGCCGGCATTGAGCCGCTGGCTCTGCCGCCGCAAAGTCCCAATCTCAATGCGTTCGCGGAGCGTTTTGTCCGCTCGATCAAATCGGAGTGCCTGGACCGGATGATCTTCTTCGGCGAAGCGCCCCTGCGCCACGCCGTCACGCAGTACATCGAGCATTACCATTCCGAGCGGCCGCATCAAGGTAAGCAGAATCGGCTCCTGTTTCCCGCGCTCACCGACACTGATTATCCTCGCGATGGACCGGTGCAGTGCCGGGAACGGTTGGGTGGACTGCTGAAATTCTATTACAAGGAGGCCGCATGAGACGCGGATGAATTATTTTACACTACGCCAGACCGGATCGCTGGAGAAAACCAGCGTGCCCGAAACGGGAACGGTGGCATCGGGGAAGAAGTGGTAGACGTCGGTGCCGTTGACGGTCACGACTCAATCAAGTTATCGACGATGAGGGTTTGATTGGATGTTCGGGAACAGCGCCGCACTCCGGACAACGATCAGGAGTGGCGCGCAGGTCGTAACCGCAAGTCTCGCAGCGAATGGCGGCGTAGTCGCGGCGACGCACGAACCCGACCAAAATTCGTAATGGCCACACGCTAAAAAGAATGCAGAAAAACCACAACGGCACGCAAATCAATAATGAGGAGCCGATACTGCCGAGCTGTCCTGCTTGATGCGGTGGTTCATTACGTACTTCGATCCCCAAAATGCCTTTTCTGAGTAGGCTTGGCGAATTGCGTCTTTTATCAAGCACGAAATGGGTTCCGGAAACCTGCAGCTTGGTGTCGCTCGGAACGTGCGTTAATGACAGTCGATCAATGTAAACAAAGTATATGATGACCCCCATGGAGACATCCAAGCCGCGATAGCGAGAAACGAATTCATTGCCATCGTCATCGAATAGAGAATTTTTAGCAACAGATATTTCGTACTCTCGCTGTATTATACCGAAGGCGAAAAAATTGCTAATCGTCCAAGCTGTAACGGCAGAAAGCAAGAGAACTATATCGAGAATAAGTGCCGTTCGCGTAAATCGTCGTTTCCATTTTTGGTTCGTTGGTACGTTCATTGGGGAGGCTGAAGCCCTAAAGCACTAAAGAAAGCGTCGGCGTGATCTGCGGCACCGAATCTATTTACTGCACGAGCTCCTCCCGCGCCATCTATTGACCCATTTTCGATGTGCCCCGAATTATAGTAGTAATAGGCCATCCAGATCCTATTGTCTCCCACTTCATTTATTCCCTGGTTTGCAAGGGCAGCCGCGAACATTTGTGCTCCACGTAAGATATTTTGATAGGGGTCATACAGATTCAAGCCATTGTCGTTATATGGTTGGACTTTCGCGAAGCCAAGCCCCCAGTCAGTTAATTGGTGCAAATTGGCCCCAGCTCCGTTGTTTTGTGTCCCGACCTGAATGTAGTTAGCGGCAAGCGGCGCTTGCAAATCATAGGAATGCGTTCCTCCGCTCTCATGCGTGATCAAAGCCCGCAAGATTTGTTCACTGGTCACGGACGCTCCATTTGGTGCCGTAAGTCCGCTGGCCGTTAATGCCTGAGTGATCCAATTTCCGAATTGTGCGTTATTCTGGTCCACTTTATTAGGGAGTGGTGCGGCAAGAATCTTGGAAAACTCATTCCAAATGCCCGTAACTGTGTCCAGAAGAAGCGTCGGATCAAATGCCTTGTTGAGCGCGAAATGGCGGAAATTCGAGACCTCGTCTGCGATAGCGGACCATTGACGCACATTCATCTGCCGCGACGACACGTACCAGCCATTTTGGGAGCCCTTATCATATTGTCCGATGCGATAAGAGCTTAATCGCCCTTTGTCGAGGCCGAAATCCTGGATGAGCGCTCTCTGCGCCATATCCGCGTCGGTGTGGTATTTCGCACTGGCGTTGGGGTCATTTGGGTCCAGAAGCCGGCTCTTTAAATGAAGAGTCGAGAATCCCGGCGTGCCATCCGGCTTGGTGTATTTGGCCGTAATGGAATATTCATCATTGATATCGCCGTTAGCATCAAAGTCAGATCGCCAATTTACGAGGCCATCCGTCGGTTTGGCGTTCAATTTGTGGTTATCCGCATAATCCACCCAATCATGGCCGTCATAAAAAGCCCCGAAATCCTGGTTGCCATGCCCTATCTTCTGAAATGACCATTGGACCTGAGTGCCGACTTTATTGTTGACTTCCAGTTCCAGCATATAGCCCTTCATGTAAAAGGGCTCGTTATTGTCAATTGATCTCCTTGTTTCAATAGTCCCATCCGTTGGATCTTCTCCGCTGACAAATGTTACGCGCATGGGGTCAGCTTTGATCTCCTGTTGTAAAACATCATTCGCCAATTGCGCGATTACTCGAACTGTATTCGCGGCAATGGCGTTAACTCCGAGGGCACTTAAAATGGAGCTCCGCTGGCTCGTCGAAAACTGACTTAAACCATCGGGAACACCATACATCACCGTGAAATTATTCGATGAGGTTGAGGATGAAGTCCCCGAAAATGTGTCTAGGAAGCTGTCCGTTGGGCCCGATATTGAGTTGAATTGAAGCGATTGGAGTGCGGTGCTGGGCAAGCCGTCTAAAAGAACTTTGAACTTGTCTTCGTTAGGAATAGTCGGTGAATCCAGATTGCCGTTAGCTTCATCCGTCAACGTTTCCTCGGAAACTGTAGAGACATCGTTGGTGAGCCGATTGCCATCGGAGCCGACGAACTGCCAGTCGGCGATGAGCAGATGCACCACATCTTGGGAATATTGGCTTACCGCAGGCTCATTATAGGAAATCGTGAAACTGAAATCTGGACTCGTGTGCATCCCCTCAAACCAGATATCTACGTCGCCTGACAACAGGCCAGCAAGATAGCCGCTGGGATTTGACAGATTGAGGGTCAGATCGCCGGAGGTGAGCGCCTGGCCATTTTTATCAAAGAGCTTTACCGCACTTGGGTCGGATAGTAGCAAAGTTACTGTTCCGCCAATGAACCCCTGCGGGAGCTGGTGCAGCGTAATGTGTCCAAAGTCAGGATCGAGCGGATTACCGTTTTGATCGAGTTGCATCTGATCATTTTGAATCGGTGCTGTAGGTAACGCGTTGTCCGCTTGGCTCTGATCAAGCGTTTGGTCAAAGTTGTCGTTGACAAGTACGACGTATTTCGTCGGATCATTGGTCTGTTGAATAGCTCGTGTGACAGCCTGACCAAATTTCCCATCGGTACGAAATGCGGTGATGCCGCCGAAATGCGTGAGGTGAATCCGAATCGTCTCGGTCACCTCCGGCTCTTCCAGCTTGTCATTGCCCGACATGTCCACGCCCGCCTCGGCGATGAACTCCGTTCCCTGGGTTGCCGGATTGAGCGTGATAGTCGCCCCGCTGGAGAACGTCCCCGAGCCGATGGTCGTATTGCCCTGCAATACGCGCCACAGCACGTCATCGGTGTCCCCGTCCGAAGCCGCGATCGCACTGTCCGAGAACTTCACCGTCGCGTTCCCATTGGCATTCACCAGCACGTACAGCTCCTGCGTTCCTTCCGCCGTCACGCTATTATTTGAATTGGTGCTATCTGTTCCCGTCAAGCTATCCGTCTCTGGCGCCGTCAGATCGACGCTCAGGATTGGCCGCAATGCGCGGATGAGATTTTTTACCATACCGCCAATCAAAACATGGGCAGAGATGGCTTGATGGAGCTTTTGGGAATGGCGCCGCATTCCGGACAGCGGTCTGGGGTAGCGCGGAGGTCGTAGCCGCAAATGGCGCAAACTTTACTTGCAAGGCGATATCTTCTCTCGCGCGCGCGATACCAGTAAAAAATCGCGTAAAGAATCGGGACAATTGTTGTGAAAACGATAGCCGCGAAATATGGGATCCTTCTGCCAAATATGTGGGGTAGGTAATCTTGCTCGATGGCTATACCGCCAGAATAATTGACTTCGACATCTACGGACGAGTTAAGGTGATATGCCTGCGGAGTTGTTGCTAGAGGCATCGAGTAAGTCCATGTTCGTCCACTAAGACGAATAACAACCAACACTATCACTATGCACAGCGATATGGCGCTAAGTGTGCCAAAGCTCAAATTCACCAAGGATCGCGCGATATTACGTAACTTGGTCGTAATCATGGGGTTTTAAGAGATTTATCAACACACTCGCTTCACATCGATAAGCATCACGGCCCAATAAACTGTGATCAACCAATTGATGCTTCCCAGCCGCTTTTATCTTTCAAATCACGCAATGCTGTGGTAAGTCGATCCGCGCTTTCTGTAATAGACTTCCATTTGTCGCCTCGCTTTGAAGCAGCGTCACGAAATCTTTCTACCTCGCTGATTAGTGCGTCCAGATTTTCCGGTTCCACTGGTATCCAAGCGTGAAAAAGTGGCAACCATTTTAATCCCAATTCTAGTCCAAGGTCTCGCCAGCTTGTACTGGCAGATAGCTGTCCAGCCACCGGAATTTGCTCAAAGCGCCCGTCCGCCCAACTTATGGTTAAACTTATTGACATAATAAGAAAATTTATAAATCTAAAATGGCCATTGGATTGAGAACGTATATCCGTACGCTTTTAGCTGTGGATCATTATTCAGTGCTTCAACTTGGTTGCCGGCTATAATAATAAATGACCAATTAGCATATGTGGCTGGATTACCGACAAATCGGATTACCACTTTTGTTATAGCTTGGTATTTATCAATAGTTGGGGGTGTCACCGGACCGACGTATTTCCCAGGTTCTGCATAGGTGACCTGCCCGGCTCGCTGCAATTTTAACAGACGCGCTTTTGTATCGTTAAAAATCTTTTCTTGCGCCCATGCCAATTCCGTTTTCTTCTTATCTGCAACTTTTGGATCAGGCGCAGCCGGGTTCTTAAGATTCCATGGGTTCAATAAACCCGTTGCATCTTTTTCTTCTATCAATACACTATTGATGAAGTCCGTCACATCAATATTCCCTTGAGCTCCTTGACCTGGTCCTGCAAATCTAAAATCTGTCTCTCGCACCGGATTCTCAAATGTCACGGGAGTAACTACTCCTGCAGAAGTGGTAATAAGGACGTCTCCCCAATCCCCATCTTTAGACAATTTGACGTTGGTACCATCTTGGAGATTAGCGGTAAGTGTCCCGTTTCCCAGATCTTGTATGTTCGTGCGCTGGTGACCTGCCATGCTAATCATCCAAGCTCTCGCTGTTGCATAACCTCCCTCGCGAACATAATTTCCAGCGGCATCCTTTTTTATGTTGCCAATGGAAGAAAAGGATCCATTAAAATCGACTATAGCTCCGATATCGGTAATCGTCACATCATGTATTCCCACTAGCAGATTATTGATGTTTGATGGATCTGCTGCATATCGTAGTTTTAAAGCTGCGATTGCGGCGCCGTTTTGTGCTGATGTTGCCACCCCGACATAAGTAAATAATGGCGGCGGCACCGACGGTGCTGGTCCAATATTTGACGGAGCGGTGCTCGGAGGTGACGCGAAAATGTCACCAGCAGGTTGCTGTGTGTTATCGGGCATGATAGCAACGATGGAATAGAAGACTCCATTGCCGCCATTGTCTGGAATTGAATACCCAGGTGAAGTAACGGAGGTTACATAAGTCATGTCTCCAATGCTTGAATCAGCACCTTGATAGATGTCGTAACGGACAGCCCCATTTATAGAATCCCAACTCAGTGCTCCGCTTTCGAGCGATGCCTGTTCAACCGGATCAGCAGGCTCGGCAGGATCAGCGACATCGATTGAAAAAGACGTGACGAATTGACGACCGGTTGGGTCCGTACCTGAAATGTGTACTTGATATTCTCCTTCATCATCAAAAAAGTGCGGCGCAGTACCATCGTCAACCGGCGATCCATCGCCCCAGTCGATCGTCAATGATTGGTTACCGAGTGCTAAAGTTGGGTCGAATACTTCATTCGGTGTAGAGGTTATGCCCCCAATATCGAGAGCGAAACCGTGTAATTGGCTATTCTCTTGTTCGGAAGTATTCCAGGCAAGAATCAACTTTTGAAAGACTACCTTGATTGTTCGGGTGACTTCAGTTCCTTCCAATTTATCGTTTCCGCTTCTATCGACGCCGGCCTCAATCGTGATAGTGTCACCCTCGCTGGGTGCATCGAGTGTAATTGTCGGACCAGAGGAGAAAGTACCTGACGAAATTACGGCGTTATTGCTTCCACGAGCATCCCACAAGACATCATCGAGATCGCCATCTGATGCAGCAATTGCTTGATCAGACAGGTTAATAGATACTCGACCTCCATAATTTACTGGAATATATAGCGTGACTGGATTCGCATCACTTGCCGTCACGCTGTTCCCCGAATTATTCCCATCCGTCGCCGTAAAGCTATCGAGCTGCGCCGGCGTATACGGGTCGGGCACCCACACGCCGTTCTCCTGATGCGTCCCCTCATAATACTCGTAAATGTCGATGTTCGGACAGGGGTGGATGGTCCAGTTGTAGTAGTCGTTGTTGTAGGAAATGTACGTTCGGAAATGCCCCGTCGCCCCGTCCAGATCGGATTCGCCGGAAGCGTCCACGCCCGATTCCCCTTCGGGATTGCCGATGAACGACAGGAACTCCAGCCGCAGATAGCGCGGGTCGAGCCAGGGGATGTTGATCGACGGGGCCATGCCGTCCCCCGAGGGAAGGACGATGGAGCTTTGATCGGCCACCAGCGCCCGCCGCATCGCATCCTCCGGCGAGCTCGCCCAGACCGGAGCGCTGGAGAAGACCAGCTTGCCTGAAACAGGAACGTCGGCGGTCGGGACAAAGTTATAGACGTCGTTGCCGTTGACGGTGACGACGTACTGGTGCAGGAAGCCGCTGGGTCCGGGAAGGGGCGCGCCGCCGACGATGCCAGGAGCGGCGGCATATTGCCCGCCGAACTGCTGCGGGTCGGCGGTGATCCCATAGGCTTCGTTGGACCAGTCGCTCGGGCCATCCGGACGGATCGCACGCACGCGGAAGAAATATGTCTGACCACTGACCAGGCCCGTCGCTTGATACGACGTGGCGCTGGGGCCGATCGTCACCGAGGAGGAATAGATATCGTTCATGGCAAAGTTTGTGGCGCCCCACTCGGCCGATTGCACCTCAAAGCCGCTCTGGTCGCCGGCGTGATTGGTCCACGTCAGGTTCAGGACCGTGCCATCGTTCGGATCAGCCGTGATGGTCAGCCCATCAGGCGATGCCGGATCGATGAGGGAGGTTGCCAAAGCCGCCACCGTGGAATATCCCGATTCGCCGGCGGCATTGCTGGCCGTGATCCGGTATTCATAAGCCCGACCGGGGTCCAACCCGCTATCGGAATAGCCGGGACTTTGCACCGACCCGTCGACGGTATTAATGAAGGTCCACTGCGTGCTCACCGTCCGTCGATAGATCGTGTAACTGCTCGCGCCCGCGACGGCGGACCAGGCCAAATTCAATCGATATTCCGAATTGCCGTTGACGAGGGTGACGTTGGTCGGAGTCTGGGGGAAATTCCCCGTCGTGACGGCGACGCTCGCGCTCGCAGCGCTCACCGATCCGCTCTTGGCAACCACGGTATAGTAGTACGTTGCATTGGAATTGAACGGACCTGAATCCGAATAGGTGGTGTCCGTTGTCCCGATGGACGCGATGACCGTCCCCAGCGAGGAAGCGCTGGTCGAGCGGTAGATATCCAGGCCGCTCAGCGCTTCGCTGGGCAGCGCCCACGACAGATCGGTTTCATGGCCCGAGACGCTGGTCACGGCCAGCGCCGCGGGCGCCACCAACGGCGTGACGATGGAGGCTGAATTGCCGGGAATCGATTGTCCAAAGGCATTAACCGCGATGATCCGGTAACTGTACGAGGTATTGTGAGCGACCGAGTTGTCGAAATAGGATGTGACGCTGCCATCGACTGTGGCCAGCGTCTGCCAGAAGTTGGCGAAGATGCCGCGTTGCACTTGGAATTGCGTGGCGTCCGACGAGCCGGGCGTCCAGCTAATGCTGACGCCCGTCATGCCGACATTGGTTAAGGAAATCCCCGCCGGCTTCTGTGGATACGCAGGGGTGGTCCCCGACAAATCGACCGTCGCGGAGAGCATTCCGCTCAGCGACGCTTGAATGCGGAAATAATACGGCGTGCCGGGAGGATAGGCGCCGGTAACCACAAACGAGCGGGCAAACTGCGACTGTTGAGACAGCGGCTGCCAGGTGATGTCATCGGTGGACTGGAAGAGATTGTAAGCGGCGTTGGCGTTGGCCGCCTGCCAGGTGAGTGTAATGGCCGAAGAGGTAACGGAAGATGCGGCAAAATGAATGGGTACATCCAAAGCCGTGGTGGCGCTGAGCACGGTAAAGCCTGATCGTCCCGCTGAATTGCTTGCCGAGAGTCGGTACGTGTAGGAGGTCCCGTCAGCCAATCCGCTGTCCGTGAAGGCGCTGGTGCTTCCATCCAGGACAGCAATCGTGGAGAAGGCCCCGCCGTTGCTGGATCGTTCCAGAATAAATTGATCTTGCGCGCCGGCACTGGCGGCCCAGGACAAATCGATCGATGTGAACGAGGGATTGGAGGCGGTAAACCCGCTCGGCGTTGGGGCAAAATCCGGCGAAGTGACCGCGAGCGAATCCGAAAAATCTGAACTGGCGCCGCCCGATCGCGCGGAGACTCTAAAATTATAGACCGTCGAGGGGGCGAAGCTGCCGCCGAAGGTTGCTTGGTTTGTGTTGAACACGCTGGAAACGGTTTGCCAGATACCATTGATCTGTTGCTGGATCAGGTAAGTGACGGCGCTTTCACTGCTGATCCAACTGAGGCTGGCGGAAGTTGCCGAGACGCTGCCAGCCAGATTGATCGGGGTGGGCAGCATGGTGATCGCGCTGATGTTGGTATAGGCCGAGCTGGCGATCGCGTTGCGGGCCCGTATGCGATAGTAATAAGACGTTCCGGTGATCAGATTAGTGTCGGCGTAACTGCTGGCGCTTCCATCCACCGTGGCAAGCAGCGTCCACATGAAGTTGTTGCCCGTGCTGCGTTCGATTTCGTAGCTCGACGCGGAACTCAGCGGGGTCCATGCCAGGTCGATTTCGCTCGTCGTGACGTTATTCGCGCTGAAATCGGTAATGCTGGGTTCCGATATCGCCGCCGCGGCGCTGAACGGGGAGTCGCCATCCGGCATTGTCGTCGAAATACGGTAGAGGTAATTGGCGCCGACGTTCGTATCGTCGTAGCTGGTGTCTGTGATCGTCGCCGGTCCGACGCTGGTCCAGTTTTGTCCATCAAGGCTGCGTTGCAGATGATAGCCCGAGGAACTAAGCACCTGGTTCCAACTGACGTGAACCGTCGTCGGCGAGGTCGCGACGGCGGCTAAACCGGTTGGTGGATCGGGAAGTGTTTGCACTTCCACCATGTCCGAAACCACCGAAGCTCCGGCATAGTTGGTCGCGTGCACGCGCGCTTCATAGAGCGTGTCCCCCTGCAAGTCGTCGATGACGACATCGTTCACGTCCGAGGCGACCTCGCGCATGTCATAGATCGTGTTTTCCTCCGAGCCGTCCGTTTCGTTCGGAATATCCAGCCCGCCATTCCAGTAGAGCACGACCGAGTAGTGATCCTCGTTGTTTGCATTGTCGTTCCATCGGACGCGGATTTCGGAGTTGGATAAAACGGTCACGGTCAGGCCGGTCGGCTGGGCGGCTTGCGCGACGGCAAATGGCGCGGCGCTGGCCACATTGGAGACATCGGAGACATATGCATTGCCGGGTCCGACGGTACGGACGCGGAAGTAATACAATTGGCCCGGATTCAATCCCTGCACCAAATAGGCCCGCATATCCGACGGCGTTGTGGTCGGCGGATGACTCACCTGATTCACCGGAGCATATGTCAGGCCATCGGTGGATTCTTCAACCCGGAACCCGCTTTCATCCGTATTGGTTTCCGTCCACGCCAGGCTGATTTGTGTTTGCGAGACTGGCGTTGCCGTCAAATTGGCGGGAGCTGCGTAGGGTGGCGTGGTGGCGTCGAGCACATTGGACGGCGGTGCATCGCCACCGGCGTTGCTGGCGATCACGCGGAAGAAATAGTGCGTTGAGATGGTCAGGCCTCGGGCGGCGTAGCTCGTGCCGGATGTTTGGCCGATGGGGGTAAATGTTGTGTCGTCGGAGGAGATTTCCGCTAGATAGGCGGTGGCCCGGTCGACGCTCGTCCACTGTAAATCGATCTCGCCGGGGTTCACGGCGATTGCCGAATCGAGAGTCGTGGCACTCGGAGCGACGGGGACGATGGGCGCATTGCCGCTCGACGCAGGACCCGTCGTGACGCTCACGGCATCGGTCCATCCCGAGACGCCGACGCTGTTGAACGCCTGGACCCGCAAGAAATACGTCGTCGATGGCGCAAGGCCCTGCACGGGGATGCCGAAAGTGGACGCGTTCGGCACAAATAAAGTTGTGCCGGCATCCGTGAAGTTCGTGCCGTCGGAGGAAATCTGGACGCTAAAGGCATCGGTCACCAGCGAAGAGCTGTTCCAATTGAAAATTGCTTGTGTCGAGCCCGATGGCGTTGCTGACAAGTTCGAGGGCATGGAAGGCAATAGGGCTGTCGTTGACACCGGCGCCGAAGCATCGCTCCAATTCGTCTTGTAATAGTCGGCGTAGACCGCGCGAACCCGATACTGGTAGCTGACCCCCGGCGTTAAATTCTTGATGAGCGTGGTCACAATATTGTTGGATGGATTAAAGTTCTGGAGGGTGCCGGCGTCATGGTAGTCGCTGTCGCCCTGGGCAAGTTGCTGGATTTCAAAGCTTTGAGGCTCGCTCGTGCCCGGTGTTGGCGAATAATTCCATTGCAGCGCCAGCTGCGTGTTGGAATTCGCCTGCGGATATCCGATGGACGCCGTGGGCGTAGAGGCGCTAATCATCGTTGGACTGGTCACCGCGTGCGTTGCGACTGGATTGAAGTACAGATAATCCGAACGTCCCACGCTGTTGTATGCATACGCTCGGACGTAATAGGTTGTACCGGGTTCCAGGCCGACAATACTATTGGGCGCACCGAAGAAGGAAACGGGCAATGTTGCGGGGGCATAGTTCACCCCATCGGTGGAAATCTCCACATTGATGCCGTCTCGATTCAGATCCGTTGGCGCCGTATAGCCAAAACTGAGGACGCCAAAACTGAGCGTATCGGAAAGACTCGGATTGCTTAAATCCAACGGAAGAGCATTGGTGGTGATGGCGGTGGCAGATGCTGAGTAGTCCGAGAAACCGCCGTTGTACTGAGCTTGAACGCGATAGGTGTAGCTCGTCCCCGCGGTCAAATTTATATCGTTATACGAGGTTCCATTTGTTGTCCAGATCGTTGCAAATGGACCACCTTCCACGCTCGCTTGGATGATGAATGTCGGGAAATATGAATTGCTCGATGGCGCTGGTGTGTACGCCCATGACAATTGAATTTGGTGATTGGAAACCGGCGATGCCTGAAGGCTGCCGACAGCCCCCATCGCGGTAGGGGTCACTGAGCCCGAAACAGTTGATGTGGATTCGCCGACTTTATTAAATGCCGACACTTCGACCACATAGCTTTGGCGGGGATCCCACCAGTTCAAATCGACCATTGATGTAGTGGGGCCGGGCGTGACCACGGGCGGATCGAAACTCTGTCCGCCATCCGTCGAAACACGTACATTAAATCCATCCGCATAGGTGCTGTCGCCTGACCAGGTGACATGGATTTGGCCAGGCAGCCCGGTAGCGGAAGCCGTAACATTTGTTGGAGCCGTTGGCAAAACATTATTTGTCGTGGCCGTCGCGAGCGCGGAATAGGGTGAGAGATTAACTGAATCGTTGTTGCCCAAGTAGTCAGGGCCATGGTAGGCACCTGGTGTTGTCCAGGCACGGATACGGAAGTAATAGACGGTATTGGGGTCGAGATTCGTCAACGTTGTTGAAGTCGTTGTCGGAGAAAACGGCTGAAGTTGGGTGTAGTTGAAGTCTTCGTTTGAGCGATACTCGACCTGGATCGCTTCGATATTTGGGTTGATAGAGCCGCTGGGCGCGTTCCATGTCAGATGAATTTGAGAATCACTGTTGGCAACTGCCGTGGCCGTGAGGCCGGTGAGCGCGGCAGGATCGGTGCTGGCGATCGCCGTGGCGATATTCGTGCCTTGACCGTTGCGGATGCCGGTCACGCGGAACAGATACCTCGTGCCGGGATTTAAGCCGGTCGCCAGAAAGTGCGTGATGTCCACGGAAGCTGTGCCAAGCTGTGCGTAGGTGTTGCCGTTGTCGCTGGAAGCCTCGATCTTGTAGTAGTCCTCGATATGCGATTCATCCTGCCAGCGGAGGTTGATCGTGTCGGAGGCGACTGTCTCGGCGATGAGAGTCATCGGCGCTTTGGGGATCGGCTGCGTGCTTCCGGTCACGGTCGTTGACTGGCCATCCGGATCGGTGACGGTCAGAGACACGTCGTAGACCGAGCCATCAGTCGGTGTAAATGAGAAGCTTTGTGCGGTGCCGCTGGCAAATGCGTTGCCGTTAGCGGTCACGGTCCAGGCATATTGAAGCGTCGCGGCATCAACGGAACTGGGGTCGCTTGCTTGCGCAGCCAAATAAACCGTGTTGCCTTCGGTGATCGTTTGAGTCAATCCGATGATGGAAGCGGTCGGCGCCACCATCGTCACGTTGATCGTTTGGGAATTGCTCGCCTGAACGCTGCCGGCAGTTCCCACCAGCGTCACGACATAAACCCCGTCATCGTTGGGTGTGAATGTGAAACTCCCCTGGTTTGTCGGGCCAAGACCCGAAGTATAAGCCTGCCCATCTTTGGTCACCGACCAGAGGAAAGACGGAGCCGTTGGGAAGTTCGACGTTGTTCCGGTAAGGGTGATGGCCGTTCCTTCCGGGCTGGTGGAAGGAGCGCCGACAATGGTCACAGCCGGCGGAGCGGTCACCTGGATATGCAGTGGATTGGCCGCATAGGTTCCATCATCGTCGGTGGCCGTCGCGGTAATCACGCCGGAAGCGGGCTGCACCTGATAAACATGCGTGACACTCGACGGATTGCCGCTAACGGTTTGCACATCCGGGTTACTAGAGGTCCCATCCCCCCAGTCAATTTGCCATGAGCTGATGCTGTCCCCGTCGGGGTCGTTGGAGGGATAGACGGCGGAAAGACTTAGGGTATATGCGACGCTCTGAGCAACCGTCGAAGCTCCGCTGATGGAGACCGTCGGCGGGAGGTTGGCGACGGCAAAGGTTCCCGTGCTCGCCGTCGTGGTCGCGCCTGTCTGCGTCTCCGTCACGGCTAGCGTTGCCCACCAGTTGCCCGGATCGTTGGGTGTGAAAGTTAAGGAGGATTGATTCAGAGCAACGCCCGATGGCGTGTAGAGCGTCCCTGCATCGAAGATCGACCAGGCATAGGCGAGCGTATCGCTGGAATTGGCCGCCGTCGCCGTCGAGGTCAACGTCATCGACGAACCTTCGGCAGCGGAGGGAACCGATCCTAAGGTAACGGTCGGGCCCGCCAGTGAAAGGACCGCCACATTGGACGGGGCGTTAGGGTCAAAGCCGCTAGGGCCGATGGCAAAGACTCGATACCAATACTTCTGACCGAGGACGGCGGTGGCGTCGGCGGCCGTCACCGTTCCGCCGATTCCGGAGCTGGGGGAATTCAGTGTTTGTAGCAGCGAGAAGTTTTGGCCATCGGTGGATCGCTCAATGCGGAAGCCGGTTTCAGTGGCCGCGTTGTCGGTCCAGCTCAAATTCACTTGCTGGCTTGCCACACTATATTGAGCCGTGAGGTTGGAGGGCGCCGCCGGATATTCGGCAAATATCTGCACTTCCAGCGGACTGGGATTATTGTCCTGAACATTGTCGGAGTAGTTGTCGTCGTGAAGGTTGAAGCTGAGTTGCTGTCCGGTCCCGATGAAGTCAATTGTATACACATGACTGGTGTTGTACGGTCCCCACCATGTCGATTTGTTGAGGTCGTTTGAAGTGTCGTTAATGTCGACACCGTAGTTGACATTGGCGTCATCGGCGATGACCGTGTTGTTGTAGGGGGAATAGGAGTATTCGGCATCCGCCCGCCCGATATCGCCGCCGAGGAAAAACGCGCCCGACGCCTGCAACAGGTAATGGACGCCGGCAAGGAGCGTGACATTGGAAACGACGCTGCTGCCGTCCACGGGCACGACGATGGTATCGAGGGGCGCGGCACCGTAAGTCCCGGGAGCCGCCGTCGTGGCGCTGGCGATATTTGTATAGAAGTTGTATCCCGCACTATCGGTGCCATGAATACGGTAATAGTAATGGGTATTGGCCTGGCCGCTGGTGTCCGTGTACAGCAGCTCGTTGGTGCTGGAGTCGGCAGACATGCTGGAAATGGTCGTGAAGGTGGCGCCGTCCGTGGATCGCTGAATGTCAAAGTGCCCGCCCGGCCAGAAATACACCCACCGCACGTTGATCGCCCCATGCGTATCCGCCGTGGCGCTCAAGTCAGAGACGCTCGGCGTCACCGTTAAGCTGATCAAGTTGGCGGCGTATGTTCCGTCATCATCCGTCGCTGAGGCCGTGATTGTGACATTCGGATTGGGAGTGGTGTAGGGGTGGTAGATGTGATCGACGATGTTGGTGTAGGTCACGATATCGGGATTGCCCGGTACGCCGTCCCCCCAGTTGACCGTCCATGAGCTGATGCTGTCGCCATCGGGATCATTGGAGGGATAAACCGCCGAGACATTAAGCCTGTAACCACCGGGGCCTGCGGAATAGGAACTACTGCCACTGATGGTCACGGTCGGCGGAAGCACAGCCACGGGAATGTTGCCACTGTTTATGGTCGTGCTGGCGATTTGGCTGCCCGACGATATCGTGGAATCGGTTGCCTTCAGGCTGACGGACCAATTGCCCGAATCAATGGGCGTGAAAGTCAAGCTCGATTGATTCAGCGCCACGCCGCTGGGTGTGTAGGGGTTCCCGTTCTGATCGAAGATCGACCAGGCGTAGCTCAGGCTGTCCCCGGAGATCGCCGGACTTGTCGTGGAGGTTAGGGTCATGCCCGAGCCTTCGGTGGCGCTGGGGATCGATCCCAGCGTCACGGTCGGAAGGCACGACACGGTCACGGTATTGGATGCCGAGGAATTGCCTTTGTTGTTGAACGCGATGATTTGATAGTCATAGATTTTGCTGACATCGGGGATCGTGTCCGCGTAGGAGTCTTGGTCGGCGGCGAGGGTGGCGATGGTCGCCCAGCTTCCGGGATTGCTGTGCAACTGCCGCTGCACGTAATACCCGAGCTCGGCGTCGGAGGTGTTGTCCCAGATTAAGTTGGCCACGGCATGACCGCTGCTTAATGCCAACGTTGCCGCGAGATTGGCCGGCGCGGCGGGAACAGAAAGGCTGTTGACCCGGACGGCGGCAATGTTGGAGTATTGGGAATAAGCGACAGGAAAGGTCGATGTCTCGGCGACCACAAAGGCCTGCACGACCGTACTTGGCATGGAGGAGTTGGCAATGGTGAGGCTTCGGGTCGAAGAGCCCGTCGTACCCAAAGTAACCACGGTATTGGAGCTGGTAATGCCGTAGACCATGAAACCGGAAAAGTTGGTTCCGCTGCCGCCGCTCCAGGAGAAGGTCGTATTGGTCTGGCCGGCGCTGACGGCGAAGTTCGTGGGAGCCGTCGGCGCCGTGGCGCCGGTATAGTTGACCAGAGCCACTGTGCTCAATGGACTGGTTTGGCCATTGAAGTCCTGAATGGAAACCTGGACCTGATAACTGCC